>PWFZ01000419.1 GCA_003555185.1 Balneolaceae bacterium
ACTTGTGCCCCCAATCAACGTTTCCAGGATGGCAATTGAGTTTAGACATCGATGACGCGAGGTTTTTAATTAGAGTAGCGCAAGCGTCCCGCATGAAATGGCGCAAGTATCCACTTGTGCCCCCAATCAACGTTTCACGAGGGGTCTTTTATAAAAGCTCTCATTATCAATCGAACTGACCGACTCTGGCAGGAACCCGAAATACACGGGCACTCTGCCAGGACGCTTTAATCAGCCCACGCATCTGCATCTTCATACACGATTGCAAACTCAAGGTGCTCTTTGCCTTTGCTTACGGTTGCTTCATATTCAACGTGCTCATCAGGGTCATCCCGCTCAATAAGTTGTTTTGCCAGCTGATTTACTATTTGCGTCTGAATAACCCGCTTCAACGGTCTTGCGCCATATACCGGATCATATCCGCGAATGGCCAGCCAGTCTTTCACTGCATCGGATGCTGATAGCCTTACATTATTCTTAGCCAGCATCGCATCAATTCGTTTCAACTGAATATCAACGATTTCACGAATGTGAGTTTTATCCAGCGGATGAAATACGACTACATCATCAATTCGGTTTAAGAATTCCGGACGGATGGTTTTTCTAAGCTGCTCCATCAATTTATTCTGAAGTTCTGTATAGGTAGACTCATCCATCGCACCGCCACTTTTCTCGATCTCCTCCGAAATCAGATGTGAACCAATGTTACTGGTCATAATCACAATCGTGTTGGTAAAATCAACGGTTACGCCTTTGTTATCTGTCAGGCGCCCGTCATCCAGAACCTGCAGCAAAATATTGAATACATCCGGGTGTGCCTTTTCGATCTCATCAAGCAAAACTACGCTGTAGGGCTTGCGACGAACCGATTCAGTCAGCTGTCCACCCTCTTCATATCCCACATAACCGGGAGGTGAACCAATCAAACGGCTGACGCTGTGCTTTTCCATATACTCACTCATATCGAGGCGAATCATGGCGTCTTCGTCATTAAACAGAAAATCTGCCAGTGATCGTGCAAGTTCGGTTTTACCCACACCGGTTGATCCAAGGAACATGAACGACCCGATGGGTCGCATCTCGTCCTGCAATCCCGCACGTGAACGCCGTACCGCATCAGAGACGGCCTCAATCGCCTGATGCTGCCCAATCACCCGCTTATGAAGTTCATCCTCCAGCTTGAGCAATTTCTGCCGCTCGCTCGATAACATTTTCTTCACAGGAATCCCGGTCCATCGGGAAACGATATCCGCAATTTCCTCGGCTTCGACTTGCTCTTTTAAAAGTGAACTGTCTTCCTGTATTTCATCCAGTTTTTCTTTGGCTTCTACAAGATCTTTTTCCAGTTGGGTGATAGTTCCATATCTCAGCTCGGCAACTTTTTCGTAATTCCCTTCACGCTCTGCCTTATCGGCTTGATTTCTCGCCGTTTCCACAGCCTGTTTCAATTCGCGCGCTTTTTGGATAAGGCCACGTTCCAGATCCCACTGCGTACGCATAGATTTTCGGCGTTCTTCAAGGTCAGCCAGATCTTTCTCATTTGTTTTAAGCTTGCCCTCATCCTTCTCCCTTTTCAGGGCTTCGCGCTCAATCTCCAGCTGACGAATCTGCCGCTCAATACTATCAAGCTCTTCCGGCATGGAATCAATTTCCAGCCTTAAACGGGAAGCGGCCTCATCGATCAGGTCAATCGCTTTATCGGGAAGAAACCGATCAGAAATATATCTGTGCGATAGCTCTGCGGCAGCCACAATAGCTGAATCGGTAATTCTCACACCATGATGCAGCTCATACCTTTCCTGAAGTCCGCGAAGAATAGAAACTGTATCCTCAACGCTTGGCTCGCCGACAAAAACTGTTTGAAGGCGTCGCTCTAATGCTTTGTCCTTCTCAATATACTTTCGGTATTCCGTTAATGTAGTGGCGCCAATGGCATGAAGTTCGCCCCTTGCAAGCGAGGGTTTAAGAATATTTGCAGCGTCCATCGATCCCTCTGTTGCTCCGGCTCCGACCAACGTGTGGATTTCATCAATGAAAAGAATCATCTCACCTTCAGAGTCCATCACCTCTTTAACCACAGCTTTCAGTCGCTCTTCAAACTCACCACGGAATTTGGTCCCGGCAACAAGAGCGCCCATATCTAGCGCAACAATTCGTTTTGTCTTTAGCCCCTCAGGAACATCACCACGTACAATTCGCAGTGCCAACCCTTCCGCAATGGCTGTTTTCCCCACTCCTGGCTCTCCGATAAGCACCGGATTGTTTTTTGTCCGGCGTGATAAAATCTGCATCACGCGTCTAATTTCCTGATCCCTACCAATAACCGGATCAAGCTTATTTCTTTCTGCCAGCTCATTTAAATCACGGGCATATTTCTTTAAAGCCTGATAACGACTTTCCGCATTGGGATCGTCCACTTTTTGTGAACCGCGAACCTCTTTTAAAACCTGTAGAATTTTATCTTTCGTTACACCGTTCGATTTTAGCAGATCCGAGGTATCACTTTTCGTATTGGTAATTCCAAGTAAAACATGCTCGGAGCTGATATACTCATCATCCAGCTCATCCGCCTCTTTTTGAGCCTGATCAAACACTGATTTTGTATTGTTTGATAAATACTGCCCGGAAACAGACGCACCTTTAACCACCGGAAATGATTTAATTTGCTTATCTAAACGATCCCGAATAGTAGGAATACTGACCCCTATTTTCTTCAACGTCGTCAGCACTACATTTTCGGAATCGCTGAGTAGCGATTGCAAAATATGCGCCGGTTCCACTGCCTGATGATTACTGTTTTGGGCTAGTTCTAATGCCGCCTGAACAGCCTCTTGTGCCTTGATTGTAAATTTGTTGAAATTCATAGCCTTTTGATTTACTTGGTTTTACTATGAATACTCGCCAAAAACGTACCAATTTTGAATTTATGACGGATTTACAGCTAATATTTCATCCTTTCATCAAACGTGACCGATTGACAAGGTAAGTCTGCAATAAGTTATTGTTTCGACCAATATTGGCAGTAGTATAAATGGTAAAAAACAAAAAAGGGCTTTTGAAAAAACCCCATCATAACATCATGCCGAACCTCGATCCCATGTTATTGCGGACCCCGATCTAAATTATAACGTCATGCCGGACTCCGATCCGGCATCTCCGTGTTTCGATCTGGGTACCTACTAACAACAAACCACAGATTAAACCAGATTGGTGATATATCGCTTCGCGTTCAAAAAATGAGCGTCCCGAAGGATTTCGGGACGGGATGACTAGGGTCTGTTCCTGTATAATCCCCCTACCTGTTGCCAATAAAAAAACCCGAATAGTCATAAAGACCATCGGGTTATTTTTTCTCAATGGGCAGGTTTTCGGAAAAACCTTTCCAAAACTACAGTGCGAGATACCGCATCAAGTGCGGTATGACTCCATAGGAAATAATTACTTCTTAATTCGCCGTATATCTATCAGCGTTAAGTCTTTCATTTAAAAAATGAAATGCATCGTCCTTATCTTTCATATTTGCCAATGGTGTCAGATCTGAACCAAATCGGTCCTGATTTTTCATCAGTGCGAGTGTCAACACTGCTCTGTAACGAATGAAATGAGTGTCTGCATTTTGCGCTAAATTATTTAATGCAGTTTTCACATCTTCAGAATCGAATTCACTGTAAGTAGCTTTGAAAACTATGATTTGATGAAATGAAGACTCTAATACTCCGTCAACATCTGAGGATAATCCATACACAAAAGCTTTTTCCATTTGATTGAAAAGTACCTCTTTGTCATTGTTGATTTTCTCAACAGAATTAGAATCTGTTTGTGCTGTTGCCTGAACAAGCTCAACTCCTGTAAATGCCAATGAGATTAAAAGTACTGTAGTGATATTTTTTATAAGTGATTTCATAATGATTTTTTTAAGTGAATCCTGAAAGTGAAATTACCTTCTTTGAACCACTCTTAAGTTATCATGAAATCATTTTTAAGATCAATGTTTTGGGTAGCTTGAATTCAATTCTCTCTGTTAGGTAACTGACACTACTTCAGACATTTTTACTGAAAGCACTTCCATAAAATACTTCTTAACATTCCCTTAACAGACTATTCTGCCTTTTTTCTATTTAGCGCTGAATGCTCCTTGAAAAACCGCTTACAAAAATTCAATCTATTGGAATCGCTTTTATTTTTTTTCACTAAAAATTATTTTTACTGACAAATAAACATGCATTTTTCACTACATATTTAGCCTAAAAGCGCTTTTAAATATTGCATGTCAGCAACTATTTTTCCAATTTTAATAAAAACAAGAGTTTAATTGTGCGCCAAAACACATACGATCATGAAAATCACATCAAAACATACTGCAGTTGAAATTGCAATTGGAGACATCACTAATCAAACAGATATGGATGCCATCGTTAATGCCGCTAATGCTGAATTACGGACAGGCGGTGGAGTAGCAGGCGCCATTCATCGAAAAGGCGACCCAGAGCTTACAGAACTTACACGCCCACTGGCCCCTATCAACCCTGGCGACGCCGTTATCACCGAGGCACCGGGACTTCCAAATAAGTATGTGATTCACTGTCTGGGGCCGGTTTATGGAAGTGATGAACCTTCTGATACGCTATTGGCAAAATGCTACAAAAATGCGCTATATCTGGCAGAAAAGCATGAATTAAAAAGCATAGCCTTTCCTGCGATTTCTACAGGTGCCTTTGGTTACCCCATGCCTGATGCCGCCCGAATTGCTATAGAATCTATTATTTTCGAAACGCATGAACTGGACTCTGTTGAAACCATCAGAATTGTACTTTTTGATGAGAAGTCTTTTAAAATTCATAAAGATGTTCTTGAACAAGTGGAGGTATAAAAAACGGGGGAACCACAAAGGTCACGGAGAGCACAAAGGAGGAGTAAAACAAAGAAAGAATGCTTTGTATTCCAAAACAGGAGCTTCGGGTTACGTAGCTCGGACGTCCTCGTCCGAATGCCACGTGATCTGGTGTTTAAGCTTCTCCTTATCTCTCAAAAACCTTCAATTTCGAACTTCAATTGCGAAGTGAATGTAGTATTGAAATAGTAAATTCCGAAGCAGGAGCTTCGGGTTACGTTACTCGCTGTCGTAAATGTCATTCAATACTCCCGCCAAACGAACTCCGGCCTGAACCAATCGCTTTTGTACGGTATCATAATTTTTATATCGATATTCATAACCGATTCGGTTGTTATCCGGAATATCGTATACATCTTCTCTGTATGATACAGACTCATACGCCCATTCCCTTACGGTTGCACTCTGCCACTCGGCTACTTTTTCCGGATCAATCGTGTCAATATTCATGGCCAGTTCGGTATAACTCATTTGGCGAGACATAATCATATCTGTATCCCATACCCTGTGCAGATTTGAATTATTTCCCATCCACTGTACTCTAACCTGATTTCCACCCATATCGTCGCCGGTTCCCACGTGCAAAGGCTGGTGGATATCACCCACCATATGCATAACCATTTTTAAATGATCGTACTCTTGCTCTGCCGAGAGTCCCCCCTCCTTTAACTCATCAATCAATTTCTCAAGTGCCCATATAATATCGCCATCGGAATTTTTTTCTGCCTCTTCGTATGTCATTCCATCAGGTATTGTCACCCAATGCCATGTATTTGTGTAATCATAATTATCATCAGAGCGGATGTCATCCATCCAAACTGTGGCACTCGCAATTGTTTCTTTTCCAATCACTCTCTCAATTTCGGCAGCTGTTTTTTCGGTGATGTGATTTTCAGCAATCTGTCCTGTAACATAGTGACCGACCTGTCCCCATTTTTCATTATGGTTTTCAAGATTTTCAGATGGAACAAAAAAGAAAAGTAACAGCAGTGATAAGAGAGCTTTCATGAGTGATAACTAGGGTTGGATTTAAAGACTGCTAATATTCAAATTATTCGTATGAGTTGCCACCGGCAGAATAAGATTTAAAGATTAGTTATATGTTCATGGCTCACGTAACTCAGGGCGCTGATCTGAGAAGAATGGAATTCAGCACGCGGTTTAGTGGCATCATGCTCCCATAATTTATATCGCCTGATCTATGCATGATTACTACAATACGCGGGTCAGCGACACCGCGCTACGTAACTAAGGTCACTGACCTGAAAAGAAATATTAGTTCTTCCGTTCTTCGGCTAGCTTTTTGAATAACTCTTTCTCTTTATCAGATAGGTTCTGTGGAAGTTTAATCTCTGTCTTCACGTAATAATCGCCCCTATTTCCATTCTTTCTGAATTCCGTCAGGCCACGTCCGGGAAATTTAAACAGTTTCCCGTTTTGGGTACCTTCGGGTATAGTGAGTTTTACTTTACCGGTAAGTGTGGGGACAATCAGTTTTCCACCCAACAGCGCGGTATAGAGATCTACATCCACGGTTTGATAGATGTTTTTTCCTTTTCGTTCGAATCCTTCCGGAACGTCAATATTTACTTTTAGATATAAATCTCCCCGTGGCCCACCCATATTAGATGGCTGGCCTTTACCCTTCAGCTTTAACCGCTGACCCGATTCCATTCCGGCAGGAATTTTCACTTTCATCTGTTCGCCATTTAAGCGAACAGTTTTTGTAGAACCTTCAACCACATCTTCAAGCGATACATTAATCACTGCTTCCGTATCTTGTCCACCGGGTCGCTGACGCCCACTCCGGTATTGCTGCTGTTGCTGAAAGCCACCACCACCGGCTCCTCCAAATAGAGACTCAAAAAAGCTGGAGAATGGGCTTCCGCTCTGGCCACCACCATGCTGCCCGCCAAATGCATCTTCGAAATTAACGTGTCTCCTCTGCTGACCACCATATTGTGACCAATCAAAATCACTGGCACCGCCGGCTCCTCCCTGTTGATATCGTTTCCAGTCAGACCCTGCCCGGTCATATAGCTTTCGTTTTTCGGGGTCTTTTAAAACCTCGTAAGCCTCCCCTACTTCTTTAAATTTCTCTTCAGACTTTGGGTTATCAGGGTTTTTATCAGGATGATATTTTGCCGCCAGTTTGCGGTACTTTTTCCTGATCTCTTCCTGTGTGGCAGATCGGTCAACTCCTAGTATTTTATAATAATCTTTGTAATCCATTCATTTTCACCTCGTCCTTGGTAGTGCAAATGCTATGCCATACATGAGTTTTATGCAGATTTGGCAAAATTTCAAAATATCATCCATAAAAAAAGGCTTCTGCCGCAAAACGACAGAAGCCTTAACCTCAACCAAAACATACTACTGTGTTAACTCGAAAGCGATATACATATTGCGTCCCTGGCGATTTACTTGTAGCAACACTGCATCTTCACCTGTTTCTGTAAAAGCACTTATTGCGCTATAAAATTGATCGGTATTCTCAATACGCTCGCCAACCGCCTGCACTATTACATCACCACGGCGCAAACCCTGACGATATGCATTACTGGTTTGATCAATTTGCATAACGACTACTCCCTGGATCTCCGGTCGAAGACGCAATTGCCTCCGGATTTCATCATCCAAAGTTTGAACTCCAAATCCCAGGTTTTCACGGAGTTCTTCACGCTCATCCGATTCTACATCTTCGGCAAGATCAGGGTCCCTTTCAGCAATTTCTACTGTAAGATCTCTGCTTGCACCATCCCGGAAAATGGTAATTTCAATTTCTGTGCCGGGTGGTGTATTGGCAACTCTTCCACGGAACTCATTCCAATCCCGAACTTCCTCGTTATTAAACTCCATAATAACATCACCCTCCTGGATTCCAGCTTGTTCAGCCGGCCCATCTTCAATCACACTTCCAACAACAAATCCAATTGGTTGCTCCATGCCCATTGCCCGGGCCATTGTTTGATCAACTTCTGCACCATATTCAAGTCCAAGAAAACCACGTGTTACCCTGCCATCGGTAATCAAGGCTTCCATTACCGACTTTGCCATGTTGATAGGTATTGCGAAACCAATTCCCTGGTGCCCCCCGGTACGGGAAGCAATGGCCGTGTTTATTCCCACTAACTCACCATTCAGGTTTATTAGTGCACCACCTGAATTACCGGGGTTAATTGCGGCATCTGTTTGGATGTAGTCTTCAAAGACATTTAACCCTAAAAATGAACGGCCACTTGCACTTACAATTCCTTGTGAAACGGTATGGGCAAGCTGATCCGTAAGTGGGCTCCCAATTGCTAGCACCATATCTCCAACTCGCATCTTATCACTATCTCCGAGGGGAATGGCCGGCAAATCGTTTGCATCTACTCTTAAAACGGCAACATCACTGGCAGGATCAGTTCCCACTATTTCAGCTTCGTATTCCTCGCCGGTATATAATTGAATCCGAATTTCATCTGCATTTTCAATCACGTGGTTATTCGTTACAATATATCCATCACTTGAGGAGACAATCACACCTGAACCAAGGCCATGTCGCTGAAATTCCCGCTCTTGGTCAAAACGAGGATCATCAAAAAAGAAGCCGAACGGATGACGTTGTTGCTCTCTCACGGTTCGGGTCGTAGTTACGGTAAC
Source organism: Balneolaceae bacterium (assembly GCA_003555185.1). Lineage (GTDB taxonomy): Bacteria > Bacteroidota > Rhodothermia > Balneolales > Balneolaceae > SW132. The sequence goes on from PWFZ01000419.1 coordinate 8,537, forward strand.
TACAGTTGGGTTAGTGCGCTCTGCAATGTTTACAATGGCATTATTAAAATCAGCCAATGTTCTAATTTCAATATCCTCTGCTTTCGTTGGATTTGCATAAGCCGATGAAGAGGTGTCTGACGATTGAACTTCAAAAGAATTTGTAAATGAATCAGTTGTTGTTTCAGAGTCGTTTACAGCAAACTGTATTCCGTATATAAACAACAGAATCGAAACAATAGCAATAACGCTTTTTGTGATTTTATCCATTGGTTTTTTCCTTATTAAAAGTTTAGTAAGAGTTTTAAACTCTCAAATGAGAAGATTTATTGTATCGTAAAAAAAATGCCGGACTGCATTTTTTTTTGCGAACCCGGCACAATTGTTTTTAATTAGAACCGGCTATAGTTCTACTTGATATCGATCCGTTTTTTTACTTTATCTTCGCTCTTGTTAACCTTCACACTAAGAACCCCATTTTTATAAGTGGCCTCAATGCTTTCCTCATCAACACTTTCCGGTAGTTGAAGAGTTCTGTTAAAAGAACCATAGTGTCTTTCTACTCTATGAAATTCGGTTCCGTTTTCTTCAGATTCAAAGGATCGCTCACCGCTGATGGTTAACCTGCGGTTCTCTAAATTTACATCAATGTCTTCTTTTTCCATTCCGGGAATCTCAACATCAATCATAAATTGTTTCTCATTCTCCGAAATATTGATGCTCGGTGCAAAACTACTTTTACGTGTTGCAACGGCATCATTGAAAAACTCATCCATTACATCTGAAAAACGTTTACCAAAAATATCAGTTTCGGGTTTTGAATATATCATAAGTGCCATAAATAGATACCTCTTAATTATTTTTTTTTAGGTTAATTATTCTCTCTTTGTAATGTTACAATCTTAATGCCAATCTGAAATGCCGTATAATTTGGCAAAAATAAACTGAAGGAATTACAGTATTGCTAACGGTGGGTGCAACCTTGTCATTGTCCTGATGACAGAGATATAAAAATTTAATTAGATATCTGTAAAAATGTCTGTTGCAGGGTGCAGGGTGCAGGGTGCAGGGTGCAGGGTGCAGGGTGCAGGGAAAACTTGGTTAATATTAAAATCAAACAAAGTTAATCTTTCAGTTTTTCTACCTGAATCCCGGGGAGTCGCGGGGTGAAATCAAAAAAACCCAGACGCAGACAGGAACCCGAAATTCACGGGTAAGCTGTCAGGTCTTACATATTCTTACCACCTGAACCTTGCCACTTGAACCCTGCACCCTGTGCCTTGCTATTTCCCGTAACTCTCGTTCCACTCTTTAGCAACCAGAAAGGCCATTTCGAGGCTTTGTTCGTAATTCAGTCTCGGGTCACAATATGTTTCGTAGTTGGTATTAAGGCCATCTTCGTTCAGGCCATTTGCACCACCTACACATTCGGTTACGTTATCACCGGTCATTTCGAGATGCACTCCGCCAAGGTAACTTCCCTCAGCGCGATGGATTGCGAAAGTAGTTCGGATCTCTTGAATGATATCATCAAACCGACGTGTTTTTACGCTGCTTTTGGTAGAAAATGTATTTCCGTGCATGGGATCACAACTCCAAACAACAGGGTGCCCTTCCTTTTTAACGGCACGAATAAAGTCCGGCATGATGCGCTCAACATCCTCAACGCCCATTCGGGTAATTAAGACGATTTTCCCGGCTTCGTGTGTCGGGTTGATTTTTTCTATAAGTCTTAGCGTATCATCTAAATCGAACGGCGGCCCTACTTTTATCCCGATCGGATTTTGAATGCCTTTCAGATACTCTACATGAGCACCTTCGAGTTGCTTGGTTCTGTTCCCTAACCATACCATGTGACCGCTTAAGTTAAACCATCCCGGTTTTCTCGGAACCTGACGGGTTTGTGCAGAATCGTAATATAAATTCAAAGCTTCATGTGATGTATAAACATCCACTTTATGAAGGGTATTAAATGCATTTGGCGTGATGGTCTCCATAAAGTTGATCGATTTATTTATGGAATTAACCATCGCTTCATAATCCTTGTAGTACTCGTTATTCTTCATAAAATCGAGTTCCCACTGCTCGGGATGCTGCAGATCGGCAAACCCTTCATCAGAAAGCGCACGTAAGAAGTTTAGCGTAAGTCCTGATTTATTGTAAGCCTCCAGCATTCGGGCGGGATCAGGCAGACGAGCCTCCACATTGGGCTCATAACTGTTGATCAAATCACCACGGTAATTCATCATTTTCACACCGTCTACTTCTTCGAAATCTTTAGAGCGAGGTTTCGCAAACTGACCGGCAATTCGCCCGACCCGAACAACGGGCGTACCCATTTCGTGAACCAAAATAAAGCTCATCTGAAGCATAACCTTCAGCATGTTTACAATTTTAGGAGCTTTACAACCTTCAAACGTTTCGGCACAATCTCCGCCCTGCAGCAAAAATCCCTTTCCATCTGATACATCAGCAAGCTTGTTTTTCAGAGCATCAATTTCCCATGACGTAATCAGCGGCGGAAGTCCTTTCAGCTGATTGTATGCACTCTGAAGATCATCTGTGCTTGGATACGGAGGCAGCTGCTGAACAGGCTTTGAATTCCAGGAGAGCGGATGCCACTCGTTACTTTTTACCGACGATGGGATATTGAGAATATTGGCTGTTTTTGAATCTGAGCTCATATTGTAAGGGATAATGCGTTTTAAAAATAACTTTAAAGATACAAATCATTTAGGAAATAGTAATCGCGAAATGAATTAATCCATAGCACCAGAAAGAAAAATTAAGCAATCACTAATAATTTCTCTCGATATCCAACTAAGGGCAGAGGGGAACGGATGATTTAGAAAATCTGAATTCACTGCTATTAAATTATCCCGAATGTCCCGAACATCAATACTGTTGGAAACAATTAGAGTACGTCATTCTATAAAACTATTTGTATTTTACAGGGTTCAGAATTTCAAAAAAAATTGGTCTTCCTTTGCAGAATAATATTGTCATCCGCGGTGCCCGAGAGCATAATTTAAAAAATATTGACATCGATATTCCACGTGAGAAGCTGGTGGTGTTTACCGGCCTTTCCGGATCAGGTAAATCCTCCCTCGCGTTCGATACCATCTACGCCGAAGGACAACGGCGTTTTCTGGAATCTCTTTCCGCCTACGCCCGTCAGTTTATGGGCATGATGGAGAGGCCCGAGGTCGATTTTATTGATGGCTTATCACCCGTAATCTCCATTGATCAAAAAACAACCAACCGAAATCCCCGATCTACAGTTGGTACCGTAACTGAAATTTATGATTTCATCAGGCTTTTATACGCCCGGGTAGCAATTCCTTATTCATATAAAACGGGGAATAAAATGGCCAAGCAGACATCCGACCAGATTGTGCAGGCAATTATGGATCTGGATTCAGGTACAAAAGCGTACTGCATGGCTCCGGTTGTTCGGGGTCGAAAAGGGCACTACCGCGAGCTGTTTGATCAAATGCAAAAGCAGGGGTTTGTGAAAGCCCGGGTAGATGGAGAAATGATCGACCTGGAAGGTGAAATTAAGCTGGACCGGTACAAAACACACAACATAGAAGTGGTAATAGATCGGTTTGTGATCAGCCCGAAAAGTGAAAAGCGGATCTCTGAAAGCGTTCATATGGCACTGGAAATGGCCGATGGTAATTTGATCCTTGGTGTACAAAAAGACGGCGAGATGTCAGACCGTGTGTTTTCAAAAAACCTGTACGACCCTGAAAGTGGTTTGGCATACGAAGACGCCGCTCCAAATCTATTCTCCTTCAATTCTCCATACGGCGCTTGCAAAAAGTGCAACGGACTTGGGTATCGGTATGATGTGAGCCGAGAGCTGGTAATGCCAAATATGGAAGAGTCCATCAATGAAGGCGGCCTTCGATTTTTTGGTGAACCGAGGGATATTTTTGTATTCAAACAGATGAATGCTGTATTAGAAAGTTTGGACCTGGATTTTGATACATCACTCAAAGATTTTTCTGATGCAGCGCTGGATCTCCTTTTCGAAGGCGGCGGCGAGAAAAAGTTTAATGTCAGTTACGATTTCAAAAAGAATAACGTCACCTATAAACACAAATACTCCGGTGTCAAATCCATTATACGTGAACAGTATGAGGATAGTAAATCAAACAAGCAGCGCGATAAAGCCAAAGCGTACCTTTCCAAAATTGAGTGCCATGCCTGTGGAGGCGGCAGACTCAATAAGGAAGCTCTCTCTTATAAAATTGATGGGTATTCCATTCAGGATTTGGTGAATCAGGATATTCAAACGCTGCGTCTGACTATCGGAAATTTAAAATTATCAGAACGACAGAGAAAAATTGGTCAACAGGTTTTAAAAGAAGTAATCGACCGCATTGATTTCCTGCTTAATGTAGGACTGAACTATCTCACCTTAAACCGCGAAGCCCAAACATTGAGTGGCGGTGAAGCGCAACGCATTCGCCTGGCTACTCAGATTGGAACCCAGCTCGTTGGAGTTCTGTATATTTTGGATGAACCGAGCATTGGACTGCATCAACGCGATAACATTAAGCTGATAAAATCCCTTGAAACACTGCGGGATTTGGGCAATACCGTAATTGTGGTAGAGCACGATCGTGAAACAATCGAACATGGAGATTATGTAATTGATATGGGACCCGGTGCGGGAACTGAAGGTGGATATATCGTCACTCAGGGAAAGCCGGACGAGCTTGATCCTGAAGCGCTAACAACAAAATTCCTTCGTGATGAAGAAACAATCCCCTATTCCAAAAATCGACGGAAAGGCTCCGGAAAAACAATTACAATCAAAGATGCACGTGGGCATAATCTCAAAAATGTAGACCTGGATATACCACTCGGAAAATTTATTTGTGTGACGGGAGTTAGTGGGAGCGGAAAGAGTACCCTCATCAATCATACACTTGACCCCATCCTTGCCAATGAATTCTACAACTCCAAATCAGTACCTCTACCCTATCACGAAATTACCGGGATTGAACACGTGGACAAAGTGATTTCAATTGATCAAAGCCCCATTGGAAGAACGCCACGATCGAACCCCGGAACGTACACCAAAGTGTTCGATCATATACGCTCGCTGTTTTCTGACCTGCCCGAATCAAAAATCAGGGGATACGATCAGGGACGATTTTCATTTAACGTGAAAGGCGGACGCTGCGAAACGTGTCAGGGTGATGGGGTCCGAAAAATTGAGATGAACTTCCTGCCGGATGTGTATGTAAACTGCGAGGTTTGTAACGGTAAACGGTATAATCGCGAAACGCTGGAAATCCACTACAAAGGGAAAAATATTTCTGATGTGCTGCAGATGCCGGTCAGTGAAGCCGAGGAATTTTTTGATTCGGTTCCTTCTATTAAACGAAAACTGTCGACCTTAAACTCTGTGGGATTGGGTTATCTAACGCTGGGACAATCAAGCACAACCGTGAGCGGCGGTGAAGCACAGCGGATTAAACTTTCAAGGGAGCTGTCTAAAATTGGAACGGGCGATACCATATATATTATGGATGAACCGACCACAGGTTTGCATTTCCAGGACGTACGAATGCTGGTTGATGTAATTCAAAAGCTGGTGAATAAAGGAAATACCGTTATTGTAATTGAGCACAATATGGATCTTATTAAAGCCGCAGATTGGGTAATTGATCTGGGACCGGAAGGTGGTGTTGGTGGCGGTGAAATAATTGCCGAAGGAACCCCTGAAGAGGTTGCTGAGGTAGAAAAAAGCTACACCGGAACATTTCTGAAACAGGAGTTTGAAAGAGAAAATACAGTGCTGCATGCCCCTCAAAAATAGGCAGCACAATAGGTTGCAAATTCCTATCTAATTGTTACATACGTATGATTTGCAGTCAAATGGCACAATCATTGCGGTTTGTTTTTGATAACAATAGGGCTAAATAACGGTTCACTCGTTGATTAAAGAGCAGCCCTACCTAGCAGCAAATCTATCGTGGTGGTGACATGGAGAGAAAGAAGTTAACTGAAATTTATTTTAATCAATTACTCAAATTCTTTTTCGCTGTAGTAGCCGGCACGTTATTAATCTCATATAGTATATATCTATGGTTTCCGGAATATATCTATTTCATCATAGATGAAGATCATTTGGTTGAAAACATAAGCGCATTCTCCTATCTGCTTGCATTCTTTTTAGGACTATGGGTTCTGAAAAACTACAATTCATGGAGGAAGTTAACATGGCTGGTTGCCATTTTGGGCTTAATCGGTTTTCTCGACGAAATAAGCTTTGGAACAAGGTTTATCGAGTTCGCTGAACCCGAACTACTCGGGAAAAACATCAATGCCTTGCACGACTTTATTTTTATAAGCTATATTTTTTTTACAGATAGGTTAGGTTTTTACGGGGTCTTGCTTCTTGTATTAGCATCTGTTGCAGGTGTTATTTTTATTTATATCAAACAACAGAAATATCAAATTAAAGGCTTTATAGGCGACCCTCTCAAGCCTCCGGGGCTTTTCCTGGTCTTGTTTTTCTTTTTTGTGTCAGCAGCACAGATTGCTGATCTAAAAGGATTTATTACCCCATTAGTTATCATAGAAGAGTTATTTGAAATGTTTGGAGGAATTGCTTTGTGTCTCTACTCCGTCAGTTTAGCTGAAATGCTAAAAATTGCTGAACGCACAGAACCCGTAATTGAAAGTACGTTAGCTGAACCCATTGAATAGTAGAATTGTACAGGGTAATATTTTTACTATCGCTAATTAAGGTGGGTAATAATGTGACTCTATTTCGGGATATTTTTTATTATAAATAAGATTGAAAAATATTATGCGTTCAATAGGTGTGTAGAAGTTATCAAGTTTAACAAAATACTTCTTGTCAACACCTTCCATTCTACCTATTTTTACGGGTCTGATGAAAAACCGAATTTCTCACATATTACAGCGGATCATCATTGGTGCGCTATTGATTGGTTTAACTACCCATCTGCTCATCCCTTTTTTCGGGAATGCCCAAAAAACGGCTTTTACACAGTGGTTGGACACTAATATTGTTGCTACCGGTGATGAAACTGAGATAAAGCTTCGTTCCACCATCCGGAATTTACCAGACAATACTGATGATTTTTGGATGCTTCTTCAGGAAGCATCAGAAATAATATCCAACCACAAAGATGAATTCAGAATTTCTCCGTTCTCAAAACCTGATAATGATAATCAGGTTTCAGGTTGGTTAATTGATCAGTGGAGTATTTTTAAGCATCAAAAAGCAGGAACGAATGCAGTACTGCCTGATGCAATGGCACAGTTTCAAAAATGGATTTCTCAAACAAATGATTCTGCTGCATCAGCTTTAAGTAATCAGCAGAAAAGTTTACGTACGTATTTTACAAGTCACATACTGTCACTTTCTGATGTAATTAATCGGAACTTCACGCCTCTAATAGACGGGATAAGTATAAACGCTCCCTAGTCTTTCTGCCCGCCCACCTTATACTTTCTTTTAAAAAACCGACGCCAGTGTTGCGTCTATCACTAAAAATTTACTTCTCAAACTAGATACTATGAAGAAACAGAATAATGGATTTAAACTAGGTTGTATTGCCCTCTTTTTGGGGATGACCGTATGGTACCTGTTCCCTACCGTGCAGTGGATGCTGGAGCAACGCCACATCGAAAATATGCCTGCTGTTGAACGGGCAGAATATCTGGATGAAAATCGCGAAAGATTACAAAATATCCGGGAAGGAGCACTATCACTTGGCCTTGATCTTCAGGGTGGAATGTATATTACTCTTGAGATTGGTATCGCCCAGCTGGTTCAGGAGCTAGCCGGAGACCTTGCCGATGAAAGTCTGGAAGACATTATCCGGGTTGCAGCTGAAAGATCTGATAGAGATAGAACAAACTTTATTGATGAGTTTGTTCGTGAGTTTGAAGATCGAGATCCCAACGCGATGTTAAGCCGGTATTACCGATCTGATTCAGAGAATATTACCCGTAGATCAACAAATTCGGAGGTAGAAAGTTATCTCAGAGGTCAGCAAAGTAATGCTGTTGAACGTGCAATGGAGATTGTTCGTACACGGGTTGACAGATATGGTGTAGCTGAGCCATCCATTTTACAGCAGGGAAATAGTCGACTTATTGTTGAATTACCGGGGGTTGATGATGAGGAACGTGTGCGTAACCTTTTAAGAGGTACAGCGCGACTCGAATTCCGCCTTTCCGCAGATGCAGATGAACTCAACAATGCTAAAACCCAGATTGTACAATATTTCGAATCTGAAGAATACCGTGAGCAAGTAGAAGAAGAAAGCAATGGGAATCCGCTTCAAGAAGTACTGGACACGCGTGGCCGTAGTAATTACGTATCCGGATATGCCGCCGGTCAGGATACTGCAAGAGTGAATCAATTAATGAGCATGGAAGATGTTCAAAATCTGCTCCCGCGAAATACCACTTTGATGTGGGGCGCACAGCCATTTGCACAGGATCGAGGAATGGACCTGTTTGAACTAATTGGCGTTCGGAGCCAGATTGAAATGACAGGAGATGTTATTTCAGAAGCGTCTGTACAGTTTGATCAATCCACAAATGCCGCAGAAGTTTCCATGACAATGGATTCGGAAGGTTCTAGACGATGGGCCAGGGTTACCGGTGCTAATATCGGTCGGCCGGTTGCAATTGTACTCGATGGATTTGTCTACTCATATCCAACGGTACAATCAAAAATTAACAATGGTCGATCTTCCATTACAGGACTCGGTGGTGTAGCAGAAGCAGAGGATTTAGTGAATATTCTGCTTTCAGGTGCACTCCCGGCCCCACTTGAAATTATTGAAGAACGTACAGTGGGAGCATCCCTGGGTGAGGCATCCATTCAAGCCGGCCTTTACTCTATAATTTTCGGATTAACCGTTGTGGCGTTGTTTATGATCGCCTACTATCATGTTGGAGGGGGAATAGCCGATCTGGCCCTGATCCTGAACATCATCTTCATATTGGGTATTTTAGCAGCATTTAATGCCACCCTTACATTGCCTGGGGTTGCCGGAATTGTGCTTACGATCGGTATGGCGGTGGATGCCAACGTACTGATCTTTGATAGAATCCGTGAGGAATTACGAGCCGGAAAAACACTTCGTGCCGCTATCGATAATGGGTATTCTAATGCAATGAGTGCCATTGTGGATGCTAACGTTACCACATTTTTCGTGGGTATTATCCTTTACAGCTTCGGGGTTGGGCCAATTAAAGGCTTTGCAATTACCCTGATGGCAGGAATTGTAGCGTCGCTATTTAGTGCGATTGTTATTACACGTGTGATTATTGATTACCTCACACGAGAGAAAACAGCTACAATTAGCTTCGGTTAATCCTCAACGAAATTAAAAAATAAAACGAGTAGGTATTTAATATGAAATGGTTTGAATCACCCAATTTTAATTTTATCAAGGCCCAACAGATTGCCATGTTTGTGTCCGCTGTACTTTTTATCGGATCCATCGTAGCAATATTAACTATGGGGCTGAACTACGGAATTGACTTCCGTGGTGGAAAAGAGTTCGTATTTGATTTTGAAAACGATGTTGACGTCGTTGAAATGAGAAATCACTTAACCGAACCACTGCAAGGAACACCTGAACTGAAGTTATTTGGTTCACAAAGTGATATTCTAATCCGTACTGATTTAGAAGGCGATATATCAGATGTTCAAAATCTGATCCTAACAAGTCTTCAAGAACTCTACCCTGATAACCCGGTCACTATTATTAAAACAGATGTGGTGGGTCCGAGGTTTGCCGAAGATTTAAAAATGGCTGCCATAAACTCCATCCTTTTTGCTGTAGCTGTGGTCTTCATCTATATATTGATACGTTTTAAAGGCTGGTACTTTTCGGCCGGGGCGGTTGCCGCACTCATCCATGATGTGGTAATTGTGCTTGGTATTTTTACAATCTTAGAACCTTTGGTTCCATTTAACGTAACGATAGATCAGGCCTTGATTGCCGCATTTTTGACCATTGTTGGTTATTCACTTAACGATACGGTGGTTGTATTTGACAGGATTCGTGAAAATTCGCTGATCTACAAAACCATGTCGTTTAAAGATATGATTAACAAAAGTTTGAACGATACGCTAAGTAGAACAGTGATTACATCAGTTACCACCTTGTTTGTAGTATCTGTCCTGTTTATATTCGGTGGAGAGGTGTTAAAAGGTTTTGCTTTTGCGTTGGTTCTGGGAGTCATTCTCGGTACATACAGTTCTCTTTTTGTAGCCAGTACATTTGTTGTTGAGCTGCAATCAAGAGCTATGAAAGCAAAGGAATCCTAACGTAATCATCATATAAAAACGGATAAAATTATGAGCTTTAAAGTTTCTGAGAGATACAATTGCGTTGTCATTGAATTCAGTGGCAATGTCATGGGAGGTCCCGACGCAGTGAGTTTAAACGAAAAACTTCACGAACTGATCGAAAATAATCAGACAAACGTGGTTGTTAACCTCGCGAACGTCAAGTTCATGAACTCATCCGGATTGGGCATGTTAATTGGTGCCCTCACCACAATGCGTAAAGCCGGTGGTGATCTTAGAATTGCAAATGCCGGAGAAAAAATCAGAAGCTTGCTCATTATTACAAAACTGATTACTGTTTTCAAGCATTTTAAATCACTTGATGAAGCAGTTGAATCATATAAAGAAGAGTAATTAAACTCACAACTAACTTTTAAACAAGGAGGTGTTCAATACACCTCCTTTTTTTTGGATTATGGCCATACGAATACTTGTTGGTGCTCAATGGGGCGATGAAGGAAAAGGTAAAATTGTTGACTTACTTAGTGCAGAAACGGACTATGTTGTCCGCTATCAGGGCGGAGCAAATGCCGGGCATACAATTAAGTTTGATGACAAAAAGATTGTTCTGCATCTCATCCCTTCAGGAATGTTTAATGGGAATTCAAAATGTGTGATTGGGAACGGTGTAGTAATTGATCCCATAGCGCTTATTGACGAAATTTCAGAGGTTGAAAATCTTGATGTTGATCTTAAGGATCGACTATACATAAGCAGTTCTGCTCATGTTATCCTCTCCTATCATAAAGTTCTGGATCAGGTAAAAGAGAAAAATCGCGGAAGTGATGCCATCGGTACAACCGGTCGCGGAATCGGTCCAGCCTATGTTAGTAAAGTAGCCCGAATTGGAATTCGTGTTGGTGACCTACTGGATCTAAAGACCCTTGAAAAAAGCATTCAAAAGAATGTTAAAGATATTAATAAGGCACTCGAGCATGTCTATTCTGAACCAACTCTCGACGCCAAAAAAATACTTGATGAGCTAAAACCTGCCATCGAACAGATTAAACCCTATATCTGCAACACTACCCAGCTTTTGCATGATGCGGTTGAAAACGGAGAATCAATCTTACTGGAAGGAGCGCAAGGTAGTCTTCTGGATGTCGATCATGGAACCTATCCTTTTGTTACCTCATCATCCCCTACTGCGGGAGGAGCGTGTGCCGGAAGTGGAGTGCCACCTTTGGCAATAACCCATGCACTTGGAATTTCAAAAGCCTATTCCACACGTGTCGGAAATGGTCCTTATCCAACTGAATTACATGATACTGATGGTGAGAAGTTACGGAAAAACGGTGCTGAATTTGGTGCTACTACCGGACGGCCCCGCCGATGCGGATGGTTGGATCTCGTAGCCCTGAAATATGCCGTGCGTCTCAATGGACTTAATGAACTTGCACTTACCAAGCTGGATGTTTTGGATGATTTTAAAACCATCAAAGTTTGTACTCACTATGAACTTGATGGAGAAAAGACAGAAGTATTTCCTCTTGATGTGGAGCAATTAGAAAGGGTAAAACCGGTTTATAAATCTTTAAAGGGCTGGAATACATCATCCCGGAACATTGAAAGTTTTGATGATTTGCCGGAATTGGCAAAAGAATACATTAACTATCTTGAAGAGTATATCGGTGTTTCTTTTAATCTAATCTCTACCGGACCAAAAAGAAACGAGACCATCGTACGGTAACAGATGAATAAAAAGGCTTTTTTTTCGATTACTTATCAGGTTCAGGCCCAATCTGAAGAAGAAGCCCAACAAACTTCTATAGCCGTAGCTACAGAACAGTCCGTTGAAATGCCAACGGATGCTGTTCCTCCTCATCTGAGAAAAAACATAGGGAGTGTTGAATCAGTATCAGAAATCAGTAACCATATCTGGAAAACTGTTATTCAATTCTCGGGAAGTTTGGTTGATAATGATCCCACTCAGTTTTTAAATGTTCTATTCGGCAACAGCTCCCTGCAGCCCGGAGTAAGAGTTGTGGACATCGACAGGAAATATCTTTCTCAAATTTGTCATGGCCCGGTTCATGGTATAAAGCGAATACGAAAAAAGATGGGGATCGATAAGCGACCGCTTAGCTGTACCGCCCTGAAGCCGGTCGGACTGACCCCCGGCGAACTCGCAGAACGGGCATACAAGTTCTCGAGTGGCGGTATTGATGTGATTAAAGATGATCACGGGCTTGCTAATCAAACTGCTGCAAAATTTAAAGCCAGAGTACAATCTGTTGTGCGGGCGGTGCGTAAAGGTGAACAAATATCCGGCAAAAAAACGGCCTATTTTCCGAATATTACAGGTTCCGCGGCTGAAGTCATCGACCGGTATATGCAGGCAGTTGAATTGGGTGCTGACGGAGTTTTAATCTCTCCGCAGTTAACCGGCTTAACACAAATGCATCAGCTAGCCTCATCAAATATGCCGTTACCCATTATGGCTCATCCTGCATTTTCCGGCAGCTTTGTAAATCATCCGACAGGAGGATTCCTGCCTGAAATCTATTACGGACTATTATGGAGAGCATTTGGTGCGGATTTTGTTATTTATCCAAATGCTAAGGGTAGGTTTTCATTTTCAGAGGATACCTGCGAAGCTATAAACCATGAGTGCAGAAACCTTGATCTGGATCTTACATCCTCCTTTCCCACTCCCGGTGGTGGCATTGACCGAAATACCATTACAGAGTGGGCAAATAAGTATGGAAATGACACCGTTTTTCTGGTAGGTGGAAGTCTTTATCAGCATCCTGATGGATTGGAGATTGCCACTAAAGAGTTTCAACAAACCCTTGAAGATTATGAGTAACTCATCAAAAGTAATAAAAAACAAGAATTTTAGCTGGGAAGGAGTTGAACGAAAGGAGTACAAAACAGAGACATCAAACTTTAAGGATATCCACCGATACTCACTTCTAGATGATGACATCTCTGAGCTTAATATTCATACCCGGTATTTTGAGGTACAACCCGGAGGATATTCTTCTCTTGAGCAGCATCGACACCCACACAGTGTAGTTATCATTCGCGGAAGTGGTTCTGTAATACTTGATAATGAAGTTGTTCCTCTCTCTGTTCACGATGTAATTTATGTAGCCCCTGAATCTATACATCAATTTCACGCTGATAAAAATGAACCTTTAGGGTTTTTATGCATGGTTGATCGCTATCGCGACAAACCGGTCATACCCAATGATGATATTTTGAAAGAGAAAATAAACTCTGAAAAAGTACTTAAGAAAATTCGAAAATAGTGTTGAAAAGAAGCAGAGTTTCGCTGTATATTTACTGCTCTTGACTAAGCGGGAATAGCTCAGTGGTAGAGTCCCGAAAGCTTTCGGGACCAACGAGAAGGTCACCCTTCGCACTGATCCCCGTTTTGACTTATTGAACATTTTAT
>PWFZ01000336.1 GCA_003555185.1 Balneolaceae bacterium
AAATTTAACTGAAGTATGCATTAACTATATCACTTTTTGCGTTGCATTTTGTGGAAAAAGAGTCTCAGTAGAGGATTGAAGAAAAACTAACAGCACTTTCTCTCTCTTTTTCGTCCCACCATTCATAAGATAGCTCTTCTCCTTTATATTCCGGAAATGTTTTAAGAAACGTAAGCAAAGGTGGAAACCCGCATACTCTGTAGGAATCATAGTCACTGCTAATGTGAGACAGAAGTTGTTGTGCATTATTATTTGTGGATGCTTCAATAAAAGCTTTATCAGATCTTTCAACATCTGCTCTCAACTCAGAAGCAGGAAGCGCATCACCAAACTTTTTACCAACATGCGATAAGTCGCCACTGATCAGATAGAATGTATCTTCATCATCCAATGAGCGTAAGGAAGAGGTAAATGAATCTAATTGACTTCCTAACGAACCATCCGGCTTATAAAAAAGCTCATCAAAACCCGAAATTAATATTGGGACAATTGAAAAGTAATGCTTCCAGTACCGACTTGCCAGAAGCAGGTGGGTTTCAATACTGTGCTCTACTCTATGTGCCCTGTCTTTTATAGTAAATCCATTCTCATCTTTGTTTTGATGTAAACGGTCAACAAAGTTACTATCCGTTTTGAAAACTCTGCCGGGTATCTCATAATTTTTGGTTGAACCAATAAACGGTAAATTGGAATAGAGGTCGCCATAATACCCGGTGTAGTGGGCAGTAGCCAGAATTACAACTCTTTTGGGTTTGATGTCTTTTAAGGAGGAAAATGCCTTTGCATAGCTTTTTTTTCCAACCCTAAGGTCTATATGGGGTGCATATAGTGCTTTTTTGGGTACAAGACGTTTTAAATGGTTATCTGACGGCAGATAATCACTTAAAAATGCTGAGAGTTCATGTTCATTATTCGGATAGCTTTGATCAACGAGAGCAGGCTTCCTAATATCTGATGCCTCGAATTCTTTTTCCTGCTTCTCAATTGTTTTCCGGCTCATGTCAGATTCTAAAATCAGGTTTTGATCTAAAAACTTAACAAACTGAAGAAGTTGTTCAGCATCAATCGCACCATTCAGTATCGTTACAATCTTATTGATACTGTGATGTCCGGTAATCAGCGACAGAATAGGCTGTACTTTTGCATCCAGTGCAAAGCCGTTTTCGATATGCTGCAGCGAATCATGGAAATAAATGATTTTTTTCCCATTCTCTGCAAAAGGAATGATTTCAATGTCTCTGCGAATAACAGGTATCGATTTTGTAAATGAATCAAAAATCATAACTAAGAATTGTTTTGTCCTCTCATTTTCCAGCAATCACACTTCTTTCCATACTTTATGCAAATTGGATGCTCGGGTGGTTCAGATATTCTCGCTTTACAGGCATTTCTTCCGTGGTGAATCATTAAGTGGGAAAGGTCCGTCCAGCTTTCCCTTGGGAACAGTGCCATAAGATGGCGTTCAATTTTATCTGTATTTTTCTTTTCCCGGGTAAGGCCGAATCGGTTTGATAAACGCTTAACATGAGTATCAACCACAACTCCTACGTTCTTTTTAAATGCATTACCCAAAACTACATTAGAGGTCTTTCTCGCGGCACCTCTAAGTGTCAGCAGTTCGTCCATCGTATCAGGAACTTCTCCGTTAAAATCATTCATAATTGTTAGGGAAGACTCCTTCAAAGAGAGAGCTTTATTTTTATAGAAACCCGTAGTACGAACCAGTTCTTCCAAATGCTCCAATGAAGCTCTCGCCATAGTTTCGGGAGTTGGATAGGCTTCAAAAAGATCAGGAGTTACTTTATTTACACGGACATCAGTACACTGAGCACTCAATATTGTAGCGATCAAAAGTTCAAAAGCATTACGATGCGTGAGCTCACAGTGGGGGTTCGGATAATGTTCGTAAAGCTCGGCGAGCAATTTTTGAGCTCGTACTTTTTGTTCTTTTGTTTTTCGGGGAAGTTTGGCTTTGGCCATTACTGAGTTTTAATGGTTTATTAACTGTTTGGGGATAAGGTAAACTCTATTAAAATCGTTTGAAAATTCGATGTAAGAAATTTCTTTATTGAATGCTTTCAATGGTTATTTTTGACGCATGAAAAAATATGCGGCATACGGGATACTCACCCTGTTGACAGTCATCTATATTAATAGCTTTTTTGTAAGACAGATTGTTGCTGTACTGGGAGTAGAGATCCGTGAAGCATTTTTATTGAGCAATCTTCAGGTTGGATTACTGTATGGTACGGCATTTTCATTTATATATGCTTTTGCAGGTATTCCAATGGGCAGACTGGCAGATAAGACATCCAGGAAGTGGATGATCTGTATCGGGCTTATGATCTGGACATTAATGACGCTTCTAAGTGGATTTGCAACATCGTTCGCTTTTTTAGTAATAGCTAGGGTATTTGTTTGATTGAGCCAGGCTATGCTTAGCCCTGCTGTGTACTCCTATCTTGCTGATCTGTTCCCTCCTCAAAAAAGAGCAACGGTATTTTCTTTATATGCCAGTGGTATCTTTTTAGGTATTGGCGCTTCCTTTTTAATTGGGGGAACCATCGCTAATGAATATGATTGGCGCACTTCCCTCATAGCGGTTAGTATACCTGGTATTTTGTTATTACCGATTGCTGTTTTGTTTATAAAAGAACCAAAAAGAATAGCTGATAACAGGCCCCGCAATGAAACAATGTTTACAGATATACGGGAAATACTAAAAAAGCGAACCGTACAATATCACCTGATTGGATTCTCACTGCTTGCTTGCACCGGATATACTATTTTAGCTTTTGTTGGCACTATTTTTAATGATGTATTTAACAGGCCCGACTTAACTCCTCATTACGGTTGGTTTATTTTTGGAGTCGGTGTATCCGTTATTTTATCGGGTAGGTTCGCCGACTATTTAGCAAGGAAAAATCCATCGCACCGATTTATGATGGGAATTGTTGCCGCTCTCGGGGGATTACCATTTTATGGATTTGGATTTTTTGCCGAAAACGCAGAAACAGCCTTTGTGTTGATTGGAGTGGGCGTGCTTTTTTCTTCCTCATACAATGGAGTTGCGGCTGCGCTTATTCAGTATTTCGTAACTGAAAAACAGCGGGCGCTTGCCGGTGGCTTATATCTTTTTGTGATTAGCATTGCAGGGTTTGGTTTAGGTCCGCCCATTACCGGCTGGATGATGGATAACCTATTTACCGGACAATACGCAGCATCCGGATCCGTATTTTTGGTAATGATCATCTGCAGTACCGGAGCAACTTTCGCATTTATTAAGGCGATGAAATCATATCATGATGATGTGCTCGAATGACAGAATTATCATCTTGTATGGGGATGTTTAGATTCTTAACCTTTGTCAACTTTTGAAGAAATAAACAAACTTGGAAGACCAGAATAAGAGTAAAAAAAACAGAGACGAAACCACGTGGAAGGAATCGCCATATTTGATTATAAAGGGATTTCTCATGGGGTCTGCAGATATCGTTCCCGGTGTAAGCGGTGGGACCATGGCTTTGATAACCGGTATATATACGCGATTGATCCACGCTATAAAAAGTGTGAACAGCTCGGTTATAAAAAATGTATTCAAGCTCAGATTTAAAGATGTTTTAACAGAGTTTCACTGGAAATTTTTCGCGCTTTTAATGGCGGGACTTTTTTCTGCCGTCTTCTTTTTTACGACCATAGTGCCTCTACAGGTTTATATGTATACCCACTCAGAAATCGTATATGGTCTGTTTTTTGGTTTAATTGTCGGGTCAATATTTCTCCTGATTGTTGAGGTGAGTCCGGAGCATCGGGGCTGGAAAAACGCCTTACCCATTTTAGCAGGGGCATTGTTTGGGTTTTGGATCGTAACGCTTGTACCGGCAGATACACCGGAAACGTTCTGGTTTATCATGCTAAGTGGTGCACTTTCTATTTGTGCAATGATTTTGCCGGGAATATCAGGCTCTTATATCCTTCTTATACTCCGAAAATACGATTATATCCTCTCCGAATTAGGCGGTGTTTTCTCTTCGAGTCCCTTTGATGCAATCTTAAATTTAGTACCATTTTTTATTGGGGCCGTTTTTGGACTGGCCCTGTTTGCACGGTTACTATCCTGGCTTTTAGATAATTTTCATGCAACAACAATTTTGGTTTTAGTGGGGTTTTTGGTGGGCTCACTCTATGTAATCTGGCCATATCAGGATCGTGAATATTCTGAAAGTGTACGGTCTGTTGAGGTTTTGCCCTATACATCACCTTTGGTGCAGGAATTAATAAACAGAGAGGATACTCCGGATTTACCCAGATATAAAAGAATCGGAAGAACTGTTGATGTGGGAGCAGACCCGGAAGGAGTAAAAATGGTTGAAGTAGAAATTGTATAAAGAAAAATGTTGCATTCACAGCCTTTTATACCAGAGAAAGATGATGAAAATGTTAATATCAGAGGGGGGCTTTTTGGTATGGTTGGAGGACTATTAATGATTTGGTTTATATCGTTCCTTCGGAAAACGTAGCGTTGTCAAAAGACTATGAAATTCATGTAGTTACACAATGTATTCATAATTATTTTGTATGTTAGAATACAATCAAAACTAACTATAAGGGGGTTATATGATTCGGTTTAAAAAAATCTTAGTGCCAACAGATTTTTCAAAAAATGCAGAGGGAGCATTTACTGCTGCACAAAAAATAGCGGACGTTTTCGGTGGTAAGGTTGATTTTCTGCACGTAGTTCCAACAATCAAATATCTGAACGAGAGCATAAAAAAAATAGGTGTCCCTCTCGACATGAATAAAGATATATATCCCAAGATATTTGAGGAGTCTGAGCAGATGCTTAAAGATGCTATGGACAGCTATCTTAAGGATGAAAATCGGGGAGAACACAAAGTTATTATAGACAGAAAGCCATCGGAGACTATAAGCAAATATGCTTCATCTCATGATTACGATTTAATTGTAATGGGAGCAAAAGGGAAGCACGAAACAAGTATGATGCGCGGAAGCACAACAGAGAAAGTGATCCGTAAATCTAAAGTTCCGGTATTCTCTGTTGAGGGGGATTTTGATCAGAAAAATATTAAAAACATCGTGATACCAACAGATGCCTCACCGCTTTCTTTTACGGCATTTCCAATGGGAGTAGCACTGGCTGATACTTTTAAAGCTGACCTTACCCTCTTTCACGTGGTAGAACTTTATGGAAATAGCACGGCTATTGTGGCGCCGAAACCTAATCAGGGAGAATTGAACTCAATTTATGAGAATTTGATTGAGCGACTGAATAATTTCCTTGATGACCGTGGAATAGAGTTAATTCATATTCAGCGATCTGGAGTCGTTTTCGAAGATACGGTGACCATTTCAGATGGAGACAACAGCCGTTCTGTACAGCTGCATACTAAAATTGTGCGGGGAATATCTGCCCACTACGAAATCGAGAATTATGTAGGAGATGAAGCAGATTTGCTGATTATGGCGACCCATGGTCATAGCGGACTGGCACACCTTATTTTAGGATCAACAGCTGAAAAGGTTGCTCAGTATGTAGATAAGCCAATAATTACGGTACGGCCTGATAAAAAATTATTCGAAGATTAGTAATCAGTTTATTTTAGGGGTCTGAATAGCTGAAAAATTAACTACAAAGAGAGTTATGCATGAGACTGAAAGATAAGG
>PWFZ01000054.1 GCA_003555185.1 Balneolaceae bacterium
GAGCCGCATGATCGACCCTCCCCCCTTCGACCTGAAGGATAAACCCATTATCGTTGGCAGTCAGACGTTCCAATGCGGAATGGGTCATTTCAGCAAGTGTAGGTACATCGTTTTGCAGATCAAAAAGCGTATTATAATCCACCATATAGGGTAAATGGGAATCATTAAAAATTCCCAAAAGCTGACTGTTTCTCGTTGCGTGATTTAATTCATTTTTAGTTTTAACAACTGTGTAACCCTTTTCGGTAAACGATTTATATAGATCTTTACCATCATCTCTGTGATCCGCAGAAAAGTGCCGGTTTCCGCCGCCCATTAACACGTCATAATCTCGCTCGGAGTATTGTACAGCAATCTCATCTTCCATTTGACGCGATGGCATATTGATGCCAAAGCCCGATGGTGTCGCGTGTGTTATTCGTGTTGTTGTTACTAAACCGGTTGCCTTTCCTGCGTCTCTGAAAATTTCACAGATTGTTTTGTACTGCTCGTCGTTCGGCCCCCAGTTTACAGCTCCGTTATTTATACGGTGCCCTGAACCCCATGAAGAAGCCGCGGATGCCGATCCCGTAACGCTCGAGTTTAAAGAAGCCATATCCATCAATCCACGGTGATAATCCCGATCAGATTCGTACAGCTTTATCCAATTTGTTTTATCGCCGTACTGATCCTGTTTTACAAGATCTGCTATCGCCATGGTCCCGGCACTCATGCCATCAACCACTAAAAAGATTACGTTTTTAGCATCACCATAACTGCTTTTTTTTGTGCGATTTGCAGATTTCCCAAGAAACCCGGTTCCTAAAGCAGCGGTGGATAGAGCTCCGGTTTTCAAAAAATCGAGACGACTTAATTTACTTTTGGACATGAGATGTATAAAATTGGGTTGATAATAAATAGATTTAAAAAAACGAACTCTGTTATTAAAACGCGAATTATCTTTATGTTAACAGGTAGTTTTACGAGAGCTAAATATAAATTAAACTTTACAGACCGGCATATTTCATTCACATATGCTCATCAACTCATATATAACCTTCTTTATTATGATGAATCAAATTAAAAGAAAAATACTTTTAACAGTATCATTATCAGTTATTCTGGCGTTTGTAACTGTTCCCATAACTATCGCACAAGGTGTTACACCGGAACATGTAGCCAAAACACAAACTGTGACGAGTTCCACAATGTCTGATGATGGCACACTTGTGGCATACACCGTTAGCGTTCCGGCTGATCCCTATGAAGAAAATGCACCCAATCAGACCGAACTTCATATTTTAACTATTGAAAGTGGTGAATCAACACCCTATTACTCTAAAAGCAGTATTGGTAGTATTCAGTTTCGCCCGAATCATAACAGTATTACCTTTTTAACCACTAGTGACGATGAAAATCGATCATTATATGAACTCCCTCTGGACGGTGGTGAGGCGGTCAAACTTTTTGAATTCGAGCGGAATATATCTGATTACTCATGGCATCTTGATGGTGATCATATAGTGTTTTCCTCTTTTTATGATCCCGAAGAATCGGATTCACCGCTACCCTATCAAGCAAATGTTTATGAAGAAAATCAGCCTCAGCGCCCTGCCTATATCACAAACGTTAGCCGGGAAGGTCATGAACCTCATCAAATACAAGTAGAAGGAACAGTTTATATGATGGAATGGAGTCCTGATGGTTCAAAAATTGCCCTTTCTGCAGCTCCCACCCCCGGTGTTGATGACTCATTTATGGCGCAATCCATTTATGTGGTTGATTATCGTACACGGGAAGTGGCAGCCGAAGTAAATAATGAAGGAAAGCTGGGTCAAATTGAATGGAGTCCCAATGGCCAGCAACTCGCCATTCGCGCCGGACAGGATATCCATGATCCGATAGATGGCCGTATCTTGATTGTATCCGCTGATGGTGGCACACCCGAAATTATCGATAGAGATTTTGAAGGGAAATATGAACAAATTAGCTGGACTGGCGATAATGAAATCTCGTTTTTAGCGAGTATTGGAACCGCCACCGCATTGGGCACTATTCAGCCCGATGGATCAAATAAAAGCTATATGGTTGAAAGCGACCAACATGCAATCAGTTCTTTTTCACGTGCCGAAGATGGTGCTGTTTCTTTTGTTGCAAGCACCCCGGAGCATCCAAGTGAGTTGTTTGTGCGATCATCAGGTCAAAATGCGCAGCCTCAAAAAATGACGAACCACAATGAATGGCTGGCAGATGTCGAGCTTGGCAAACAGGAAGTTATTCGCTACACCGCCAGAGATGGAGAATTTGAAATTGAGGGGATGATGATCTACCCCGTCGGTTATGAGAATGGTGATCGAATTCCTGTTATTGCCATGGTTCATGGCGGACCTGAAGCTCATTACAGCAACGGATGGCTAACCGGTTATCAGATCCCAGGACAAATGGCCGCAGCTAAAGGCTATGGTGTATTTTATCCCAACTACAGAGGTAGCACCGGGCGCGGAATTGAGTTTGTTTACAGTAGTCAGGCTGATCTTGCCGGAAAAGAGTTTGACGATATTGTGGATGGAGTAGATTATTTGATTGATCAGGGAATTGCTGACCGCGACCGAATTGGGGTTACAGGAGGATCGTATGGCGGTTATGCATCGGCATGGATGAGCACCTACTATTCCGATCGGTTTGCCGCATCTGTGATGTTTGTGGGAATAAGCAATAATCTATCAAAATGGGGAACCAGTGATATTCCCAACGAACTCTATCTTGTACATTCACGCGAACGAATGTGGGAATCAGATGAAAAATGGATGGACTATCTGAAAAGAAGTCCTATTTACTGGGTAGATCGTGCTGAAACCCCAACGTTGATTATGCATGGCGCCGAAGACACACGGGTTCATCCGGCACAATCTCTGGAGCTTTACCGGCACATGAAAGTTCGCAAACCGGAAGTTCCTGTGCGATATGTTGAGTATCCAGGTGAAGGCCATGGAAACACACGTGCATCTTCCCGGTTCGATTATTCGTACCGAATGCTTCAGTGGTTTGATACGTATCTGATGACCGGAGATTCATCTGCAGAATTACCACATTGGGACGCCCCGGTGCCTGAAAAAGATTGATGAACTAACTCATTCCATTTTATAAATCCCTGCCCTATTTTGGAGGCAGGGTTTTTATACCTTGAAACTTGTATTACATCTGAACAAATTTTTAAACCAGATGTATACAGCAAGTATAATCTGAAGAAAGTTTGGTATATTAACTGTAGAAGCTAATATAGCTAGAAATGCTCAGGCTTTTTTACATTTCATAATCCAATACTACGTATATGGATCGCTTCAAAAAAAATCCCTCTATTCTGCACAAAGACTCCCACCTCCTCCATCTATTGATGGACTACGTTCCATATAGTATTTATTTTAAAGATCTGGAAAGTCGATTCGTAATAATAAACAGAGAATGTGCAAAAAAATTTGGTATTTCTGATCCAAAAGAAGCCATTGGGAAGACTGATTTTGACTTTTGCGAAGATTACCATGCTAAAAAAACCTTTGCTGATGAACAACGAATAATAGAGACAGGAAAACCACTCATTAATATTCTTGAATCCGGAACCAGTGGGACTGTCAAAGATAAGGAGTGGGGCACCACCAGTAAATTTCCGCTTGTTGATGAAAAAGGTGCCATCGTTGGAACATTTGGTATCACAGTTGACGTTACAGATCAATTTCGTGCAGAAGAGGCTCTTCGAAAAAGTGAAGAGAAGTACCGCTCAATTTTTGAAAATATTCAGGATGTCTATTACCGAACTGATAAAGATGGTATTGTTACAGAAATCAGCCCCTCCATAGAAAAATATTCGGAGTACAGTCGTTCTGAGGTGATCGGTAACCCTGTTGAACAGTTTTATTATTTACAGAAAGACCGTGAAAACCTGATACAAGAATTGCAAGAGCGCGGACATGTAAATGATTTTGAAATCCGGTTAAAAACCGCGTCGGATGAAATGGTTTACGCTTCCATTTCATCCTACCTGCTCCGAGACAGCTCAGGATGTGTTATTGGGGTTGAGGGAATTATGCGGGATATATCTGATCGAAAAGCTGCTGAAGAGAAACTGAAAAAGAGTGATGAAACTCTTAATAAGTTATCTGAGCAGGTTCCCGGTGCTATCTATCAGTTTCAACAATTTCCTGACGGCAGATCGCGCTTCCCATTTACGAGTGATGCTATTGAAGATATCTATGAGGTAACCCCGGATGAAATTAAAACAGATGCTACCAAAGCGATTAATAGAATTTATGAAGAGGACTTAGATAAGGTAACCGAAACTATTAATCACTCATTTCATACCCTGGAAAAATGGGAGCTCGAGTACAGGGTTAATCTACCAAAAAGAGGTCTTCGTTGGGTTTACGGCAGTGCACGGGGAGAGAAGCAGGATGATGGAAGTGTGATTTGGTACGGCTTTATTACTGATATTACCGAAAGAAAACAGAAGGAGCAGTCTCTCAGACGAACATTTGATATTGTGGGCGATCAAAACAAACGTCTTTTAAATTTTGCCCACATTGTTTCTCATAATCTTAGAAATCACGCCTCAAACATCTCAATGATTTTATCCATCCTCGACGAGGAGGAAGAAGATGAGGTAAAAACAGAATTTTTTGGTCACCTTCATACTGCATCTGAACGTTTAAATGAAACCATTGATGATCTGAATAAAATAGTAGATCTACAGGTAGAGACTGACAAGAATACTCAGGAGCTTAATTTCAGTGACTACCTTTCAAAAATAAAAGAGATACTTACTACTGAAATCATCAAGAAAAATGTGAAGATAAAGGATTCGGTTCCTGAAAATTTTAAAATAAACTATAATCCGTCCTATCTCGAAAGTATTTTGTTGAATCTGATTTCAAATGCTATAAAATATCGGCATCCTGAGCGGGATCCCGTTATTGAAATTGCTGTTCATACTGAGCACGAGCATCCAATTTTAACTATTTCCGATAATGGAATCGGCATAGATTTAGAGAAGCACGGCCATAAGCTATTTGGTATGTACAATACTTTTCACGGAAACGAAGATTCTAAAGGAATTGGGCTTTACATCACAAAAAATCAAGTTGAGAGTATGGGAGGATCAATAAAGGTGGAAAGTGAAGTAGGTGAAGGAACCACGTTTACAGTTTCATTTGATAGCCGGTAATTGAAGTATTCAGTGTTTTCATTGCACCCTTTCTCAGATATTAAACCAAAATCCACGCCATCAGCTGAATGGCAATTAATCCTGTAATCCCCATAATTAATGTGGCTACAGTATGTGTTTTTAACGCAGTTGAAGTGTCCATTTCAGAAAATTTTGCCACTACCCAGAAGTAGCTATCGTTTACGTGCGACACGGTAAGTGAACCCGCGCCTATTGCCAAAACGGCAAGTGCCAGTCCGTTTGTAGAGTCGAGTCCAAGTGGCTCAACCAACGGCGCGCAAATCGCTGCAGCAGTAATAATAGCCACCGTTGACGAACCCTGAGCTGTCTTTAAAAATGCGGCAATCAAAAAGGGAACCAGTACCCCCAGGCCTCCAATTGTGGCAAATTGTGCAGCAAACTCTCCTAAATCTGTTTGACGCAATACCTCACCAAAAGCTCCCCCTGCCCCGGTAA
>PWFZ01000421.1 GCA_003555185.1 Balneolaceae bacterium
ATGGCGTGAAAATCAAAACGAAAAATAAAGTCGATAGAATTGAGCCTAATACTGATGGTGGATTCAAGCTTTTTCTTCATAAGGAAAAATCGATCTTCTGCGATAAACTTGTTGTGGCTTCAGGTGGCTTCAACCGAGAAAAAGCATACCAGTGGCTGAAGGATATTGGTCATACTGTTGTGCCCCCTATTCCCTCGCTTTTCACGTTTAATTTTCGGGAAAAAATACTCAGCGATCTGGCCGGAATTTCCGTTGAGCGGGCTCAGGTTCATATCAAAGACACTAAGTACACCGAAGTGGGTCCTGTGCTTATCACCCATTGGGGATTAAGTGGACCGGCCGTTTTAAAACTCTCTGCCTGGGCTGCACGGGAGCTTCATGACCGAGAGTATCGATATCAAGTGGAAATTAATTGGCTTCATCCACTCAACGAACAAGAGGTAAGAAACAAGCTGACTTCGCTTCGGGATCAAAATGCAAAACGGCTGATAACCAAGCAGGATCAATTTCCGTTTTCAGCACGACTCTGGGAAAAATTTACGGCCTTGGCAAACATCAACCCGAGTAAACGGTGGGCTGATGTTTCAAATAAAGAGATTCACGAACTGACCCAGCAGTTGGTTCGGGGAACGTATGAAATTCAGGGAAAAACGACGTACAAAGAAGAGTTTGTAACCAGTGGAGGAATTCCACTGAACGAAATCAATCCGGATACACTGGAGAGCAAGAAGATACCGGGCCTCTACTTTGTAGGCGAAGTATTAAATATTGATGGGGTAACAGGCGGGTTCAATTTTCAGGCCGCATGGACGAACGGATGGCTGGCAGCGCAACATATTGCGGAGAGTTAAAGCCCCTTAAACTAATCTCTTTTTTTACTGTGTTCTTTCAAATAAATTGCTAGCTCTTCTTTTGTGATTTGTCCATTCGCCAAGTCCATAATCAGAGCGTAAAGGCTTTTTTTATCTGCTACAACCTTGTATCCATTCACGTAGAGAAACATATACATTGCAATCAATGCTGTTCGTTTATTTCCATCAAAAAATGGATGGTTTTGACAAATATGAAAACCATAAGCTGCTGCCATATGAAAAAGGTCTTGGTGGACATATTCACCATCAAAACTTGCCTGAGGTTGAGCCAGTGCAGACTCTAAAAGCCCATCATCACGAAGCCCCCGCTTTCCACCATAGCGCTCAAGCTGATCTTTGTGAAATATCAATAATGTCTCCTTATCTAGAAACTTGATCACTTTGCAAGAGCTTTCAACACATCTTTATAATCTGTATTGACTTCTTTATAAGCTTCAGCCCATTCTTCAAAATCAGGATCAATGGGCCTCAATTCAAGGTTAGCTCCTTTTCTTTCTATGGTAACTTTGTCACCTGATTTTAAATGAAGTTCATCAATCATTTGCTTGGGCAAAATGACTCCCAAGCTATTGCCTACTTTTCGAATTTTTCCTTCCATAATACTGTCCACTTTGTTACTGAATAATGTTATAACAATATTATTACATTTTTAGTATCAAATCAACTTAAAGAAAAGCAACAAGCATTTCATTCGACTAACTCACCCATCTCATATTTTTTCTCGGTAATAAGACTCCCCTCTTCATCCCATTCCAAGTAGTCACCGTGAAGTAGATCATTCACATGAAACGACTCTCCTGCTATCTGTCCATTTTCATGCCATTTAGCAACTCGTCCATCTAAAGCCCCATCGTTAAACTCTGCCATTTCTTTCTTCACTCCATTTGGATACCACATTTTAATAGCGTCCGGTGTCATTTCTGACTCAGGAGTACCATCTTCATACCATTTGTAAACTTCTGTTATTTGCTTGCGATCAGCGGTTCTAATAACTCTTATATTTTTTACACCCTCATCCGAATAGATCGTAGACACAACGAAACCTTCATTGTTTTCCCGTATAAAATCTGTAGAGGTGTTTCTGTCATCATCCCAAATAAACCCCTCAACAATATCACCATCTCGAAAAGTCAGATCTGCCTGTACGTCACCATCATCAAAATGTTTTTTATGATGTCCATCTATATTCTCTCCCGAACTCACTGACGTGTATTTATTTGTTTCTTCTGAGTACGTTATATCAGGGAAAATTTGCGATGTAGAATTATCCACCTCCTTTTCTGCAGAACAGCTTACAAATAGGCCTATTGTTAATAAAAAAAGTAGTGCATCTCTCATCATTGTTGATTTACTTAATATTTCTACTCTCTCTAAATAATAAAGTAAGTGGAAAAATTCTACCCAATTTCACCCTAACTAATTATGATTTAATGCGTTAAACAGATCGAAATCATAAAAATTTACTCGCCAGATGCGCCAGCATTGAGCGCTCCCATTTCCCGGGATAATATTTAATAATTAGGCCATATCCTGTTTCATGAAAACCTATCTACACTTTCGCAAAATGATAGAGCGCGATACTTGTTGCCACAGCTGCATTTAAACTTTCTACGGCTTCACTTTTCCCATCAATACGAACTTTCTTTCGGGTTGATGTAAATAGTTTTCCTGTAATTCCCCTCCCCTCATTTCCTACTACAATCAATGTTCTTCTATCCGGCACTACTTCTTTTAAATTGATTGAGCCTTCTCCTCTATCCATCAAAACAATATCCCATCCATGCTCTTCAAATTCGTTTATCATTTTTGATAGATCTCCGGATTGATAAGCAAGTCGTCCCGTAGCACCCGCCGTACTTCTAACCACTTTTGGGTGAAAGGAATCCACTGTCCCCGTTCCAAAAATGATGCCCGACGCATCAAACCATGAGGCTGTGCGAATCATTGTCCCCAGATTCCCGGGATCTTGAATAGCATCTGTAGCTATTATCACCCCTTCTGATAAAACAAGCTCATCCACATTTGCTTCAAATGGAATCTGGCATACGGCAATAATACCCTGGGAGTTTTCGGTATCAGAAATAGATAAAAAATCTTCGCTTTCCAATTCATAAACAGGGACATCAAACCTTTTTAAAAAACTGATGTCACCTGCAGTTTTATCCAACAGAAGTTCTTCAACAGTAACGATCCCATTTTCCAGAATTTGCTCAACGCAACGAACACCCTCAGCCAGGAAAAGTCCTTCTCTCTTTCGGTACTTACCCATTAAGAGCTTCTTCCAGTTTTTCACCTGTTGGTTTGATGGATTTTTAAATGTCATAAAGTACCACTAAAGTCAAGAGAGTAATTGGGTTTCAGTTCCTCAGATTCTATATTGCAAAGAAACTAATTTAAACAACTTTTTAAGGTATGAAAGATTTTTTGAGCTCGCTCGGTATTAAAGAGAAAAATGCCGGTACGTCAACCGGCCAACAATTTTTAGGAAAAGATACAGCCAACCTGATAACCAGCCACACACCGTCCGAGGGATCGGAGATTGCCGGTGTATATGAAACCACAAAAGAGGAGTATGAAAAGGTGGTCACCTCTTCGCAGGAAGCGTTTGAAACCTGGCGGATGACACCGGCTCCTGAGCGTGGGGAGATTGTTCGGCAGATTGGAAACAAGCTTCGGGAGTACAAAGATCCTCTTGGAAAACTGATTTCCTACGAGATGGGAAAAATTTATCAGGAAGGATTGGGTGAAGTTCAGGAGATGATCGACATCTGTGATTTCGCCGTGGGTCAGTCACGAATGCTTTATGGCTTTACCATGCACTCCGAACGACCACAGCATCGAATGTACGAGCAATATCATCCCTTGGGCCCTGTTGGCGTGATTTCAGCTTTTAACTTCCCCGTAGCCGTCTACAGCTGGAACGCCATGCTTTCAGCCGTTTGCGGAGATACCATTATTTGGAAAGGATCAGAAAAAACTCCCCTCTGTAGTGTAGCTGTTCAAAATATCGTGGCAGAAGTACTGAAGGAAAATGATCTGCCCGAAGGGATTTTCAATCTCATTACCGGCGGACGCGAAGTGGGTCAGTGGATGACCGAAGACGAACGAATTCCGCTAATCTCAGCAACCGGCTCTATTCCAATGGGCAAAAAAGTAGCACAAACCGTTGGAGCCCGGCTTGGGAAAACGATCCTGGAACTGGGTGGAAACAACGCGATTGTTATCAGTAAAGATGCAGACCTGGAAATGACCCTCCGTGCCGTAGTATTTGGTGCAGTGGGAACTGCGGGTCAGCGATGTACCAGTACGCGACGGCTCATTATTCACGAATCCGTGTATGATGAAGTCAAATCTCGTCTGGAAGGTATTTACGACAACATCAGCATCGGCGATCCTTTGGAAAGTGGTACACTGGTAGGACCGCTTATCGACCAGGATGCAGTAGAGATGATGCAAAATGCCCTTAAGCAGGTGGAAAAAGAAGGCGGATCGATTTTGTGCGGCGGAGATGTCCTCGAGCGGGATGGAAACTATGTGAAGCCGGCAATCTGTGAAGTGGAAAATCACTACGAAATTGTGCAGAACGAAACGTTTGCCCCCATTCTCTACCTCATGAAATACAGCACTCTTGATGAAGCTATGAGCTATCACAATGGAGTGAGGCAGGGACTCAGCTCCTCTATGTTTACGCTGAACATGCGTGAGGCGGAAAATTTTCTTAGCCATCGCGGATCAGACTGCGGAATTGCCAACATCAACATCGGAACAAGCGGTGCGGAAATTGGCGGTGCTTTTGGCGGTGAAAAAGAGACCGGTGGCGGACGTGAATCAGGTTCGGATGCGTGGAAAGCGTATATGCGCCGGCAGACAAATACCATCAACTGGGGTGATGAACTGCCGCTTGCGCAGGGAATTGAGTTTGACGTGTAAATCAAGGTTCAGGGTTCAAGGTGCAGGGTCCGGGATTTTCCCGGGCTTTTTTTATCAGATAGAAACCCGCCACACATCAAGGTCCTACGGACGCTTGAAGGAGGCTCCTAACTAGGCCAGATACAATTAAGGGTTCGGATTTCCGAACCTTTTTTTTTGATTATCAAAATCTTAAGAGTCATATTCATCAAAGAAAATCACTCATCATTCAAATCAATCGAACATGAAATCAATCATACAAATTTTCAGTCTGGTCTTACTATTATTTGTCACAGTTGATGTACACGCCAATGGCACTGTTGATAATTCTCAGATTGTTGTAAGTGAGATTTTGGATCGTGAGATGAGCTATTCCGTTTATTTACCGGAATCGTATCACACATCTACGCGCGACTATCCTGTAATGTACCTCCTGCATGGAATGACAGGTGATCATAGCGACTGGATAACGGTTGGTGAAGTACATAGCATAGCCGGCGAAGCCATTGCAAATGGAGATGCACCCGAGATGATCATCATCATGCCGGATGGACTGTACGATGCGTTTTACATCAACAATTATGACGGGTCTATTAAATGGGAAGATTTTTTCCATGAAGAGTTTATTCCGGAAGTTGAAAGTCGCTACAGAATTATCGATCAAAGAAGAAACCGGGCAATTGCGGGATTATCCATGGGCGGATATGGTGCCATGTATCACGGTGTGAAATACAAAGAGAAGTTCAGTGCTGTTTATGCGATGAGTGCCGCCTTTCTGGAAGTAGAGCCATTACAGGATGATGAAGAAAAGAGTGACTGGAATCGCGAATTTCATCTAAAAACCTGGGGTCCGGATAATGAAAA
>PWFZ01000011.1 GCA_003555185.1 Balneolaceae bacterium
CAGAAAAGTGGGTTGACCGGGATCATACGTTTTGAAAATGGGATCAGCCATAGAATTAGATCATATGTTATTATTTAACAACATCTTAAGATATGAAAACACCATAAATAATTCACCTGAAATACATCTTTATCCTGATTACAGGCCACTTTTTTAGTATGTTTTACATACCCTTTTTGGACAGCCTCAGATTTTAAATACCCTTTCTTTAACACAACCACCTAAGGAGAGTTAAAAACATACACCAAAAGATTCACCCCAAATTGAAGCGCAGCTTCTGTGATGTCTGCGGGGTTGTCGTGCTCGTCGTATGCCCAGCCATCAGATGGGTTCGATTCGTACGTATAGAGCAACACCATCCGCCCATTTCGGTAGACTCCAAACGCCTGGGGTGCTTTTCCGTCGTGCTCATGAACTTTGGGCGGACGGCCTTCAGAAAAAGTAAAGACATTATTGTATATAGGATGATCAGGCGGCAGCTCAAAAAACTCCTCATCAGGAAAAATATCTTTTAAAATCGGGCGGACGTATTGATCCATTCCATAATCATCGTCCACGTGTAAAAACCCACCATTTTCGAGGTAGCGCCTAAGATTTGACATCTCAGCATCGTTTACGCTAATATTTCCGTGCCCCGTCATAAAAAGAAAAGGATAGTTGAAAATATCACGGCTCCCGAGGGCCACATCATCATAACGCTCATTGATGGTAATGGGCACCTGATCTTTTGTAAACCGGATTAAATTACGAAGTGCTGTCGGTGAGCTGTACCAATCCCCCCCTCCGCGGTATTGAACACGTGCAATTTCAAATTCGCCATTGCTTTGGGCTTCCAAAACCGGGACTAATCCAATGGGAAGAATAAATAAGAGTATTGCGATTAAATATTTCATTGCTTGTTACAGGTTGTAATCAAATGTACATAGGGTGCTTAGCAAAATGATTGGGAGTTCTTCGACTTCATTCGTCACGATGTTCCTCATTGCGCTCAGAATGACGTCATCCGTCACGCTGAGCGTCCCGAAATCCTTCGGAATGAAGCCGAAACGTCCCGGTTGTTAGATTTTGCAAAGCATTCGTAAGATAATACGGATGGCGAAAATTTATATTTTCTCAATTCACAAAACTTATTAAGTCTGCATTTCGGTTATCATATAAATTCATCCAGATCTTTCTTTTTATTAGCTCCCTCCAGAATGGTGTGTGATTCATCATGAGCTTCATCCGGCTCAAGATGGATGGTAATTACGGCATCGGTGTTCAGTGCATCAATAAGTTTACGTTCTAAAGCGGTGGCTTTGTCGTGCGCTTTTTTCAGGTTGATGTCATCTTTAAACACGAGATGAAATTCTACCCAGGTGGTATTTCCCGAAGTTCTATGTCGCAGATGATGCCAATCCATCACACCGTTGGGAAGGTCGTTTTTTAATACGTTTACTAAGGCTTTGTCTATCTCAGGGTTTCGGGTATCCATCAAACCCCGAACGGAAAACCGCAGAAGTTTATACCCTTCAAACATAATGTAGCCCGCCATCATTAAGCTCACCACCACATCAATAAACAGCCAGCCCGTAAAGTAGATTAAAACCAATGCGGTTACAACGCCACCACTGGTCCAAACATCTGTAAGGGTATGCTTTCCGTTGCTGACGGCGATCATATTATCGTGTTTGCGCCCTACGCGAAGAACATAACTACCCAAAAAGAAATTGATCAGCGCGGCACCTACCAACAGGTAGATTCCCGTGCCCATATTCATAATTTCAATTCCTGTAATGGCACTTTCTGCGGCGTGGTAGAGAATCGTAAGCCCTGCAACAATAATAATAGCTCCCTCGGCACCAACCGATAGAAATTCTACCCGTTCGTGGCCGTAATGGTGATCATCATCAGCCGGTTTAATGCTCAAATAGTATCCGTATACCACAAACATTACGGCAAACAGATGTACCACAGATTCAGCGGCATCGGAAAGTGCTGCAGTTGAGTCGGTTATAGTAAATGCAGCAATCTTCAAAGAGAGGGAAAACATTGATACAAATAAACTAACGAGCAAAGCCCGTTTTACTTCGTCCATTTTTTTCATTGGATCTGTTTAGAAGTACAAATGCAATTGATGTTTCTACAATTTACCACATATTACTCAACCTCAGAGTATTTACAGTAATTTTATTCCCCCAGTTTTACATGATTCCTGTTATGGAAGAGTATGCTACTAATGCAGCCAACATCCATAAGTAATAGGAGAACACTCTGAAATGCGCTTTATAAAGAAGCTGAATGACAATTTTAAGGGCAAAAACCCCTACAATTGCCGAAACAGTAAAAGCCGTAAACATTACGGATGCCGTTAAGGTGAGTCCACCGATGGTGTACACCTCAATAGCCTGGAGAAGTGAGGCACCGAGAATGGTGGGGATGGCTATAAAAAAGCTGTACTCTGCCGCCCATTTTCTCTGCATTCCCGCAAAAAGAGCGAATGCAATTGTCATTCCACTTCGGCTTAAGCCCGGCATCAATGCAAGAGCTTGAGATGCCCCAATAATGATGGCAATGCCGATTCCAATTTCTCTCAGGCCAAGTTTTCGTGGCGGTAAATAATCAGTCCACCACAAAATAATACCGGTTATGGTTAAGGTTCCACTTATGATAAGTGGGTTGGCAAATACACTTTCGAACAATGCCTTAAGTGGGAAACCAATGGCGCCGGTTACAAATACCGACAGAATTCCCAGGTAGGTTAGCTTTCGGTACAGTTGCCCTTTTGAAGTACGACTTCCGGTTCTTATTTCATTAAAGCCGGACAGTGCACTCGTTATATATTTGGATAAACTATCTTTAAACACCCACGCTATAGAAACCAAAGTTCCCACATGCACAATCAGATCGAACAAAATCATTTCCGGCGAATCGGGATCAGGCAGAACGACGCCACGGCCGATGAGAAAGTGCTGTACCAAAGCCAGATGACTGGTTGAGCTCACCGGGAAAAACATAAATATTCCCTGAATGATACCTAATAAAATTGCTACCCAAATGGCCATTAACTTTTTGCTATCTACAGATTATTTTTTAATTACCAATAATACCAATTTTTAAATCTCCATGTTATTTAGATTTTATAATACACTCTAATTTAAGCCCACACATTATCAATCCTAATAAAGTGAATTTAATCAGATTTAAAAGCTTACTTATAATATCTTCGTTCTTCTCCATTCTACAATTTCAATCCACTGTGGAAGCACAGCAGATGTTTGTGGATGATGCGACCGTAACTACAGAACGATCATTTCAGATAGAGACGTGGTACGGCTCCAGGGAGTCTTGGTTTTTAACCGCAATCAGCCCGGTACAGGGACTCGAAATTGGCACGGGCATTGGTGTGGATTCAAGAGATGGATTTGATCCTTCTAACTGGATCCTCGAAGCCAAATTTGTTTCGGGTAATCTCGAAGGTGACGGTTCGGCCATTGGACTTGCCGCAGGAATTCTTCACAACTTTGACGGGGATCTAGAAGAGTTTTTTGCCTATATCCCCTATAGCCGAATGATACTTGATGATAGTTCAGTCCTTCATTTCAATATCGGCTTTGAAGCCATTCAGAAAAATATAGGATTGGTAGGACTCGATCCATCATGGGAGTATGAGCTTATTACCGGCATTCGCGGTGACTTTGGAATTACCGACCGCTTTGCACTCCTTGGTGAGGTTGCGGCAGCAAATTTCAGCGATGCGTTCTACCAAGGCGGACTCAGAATCACGTTGGTTCCCGATCTGCTGGAGATGGACATCACCTACGGCGAAGGATTCAGGCGCCAGGAAACAGCTCCGGGCTTTAACATAGGAATATCATTTACGCCGGATCAAATATGGTAATTCATTACCTTACTGCTCTATGACAGAAATCTTTTTAATTGGTCTTGGCGGTGCTATCGGCGCTATACTTCGACATCTTACCGGTAAAGTTTCGATGCGTTTTTTCGGCGTAACAAATATTTATACAGGCACTCTATTTGCCAACCTAATCGGTTGTCTTTTTGCAGGAATACTGCTGGCGTTCTTTACACACACAGAAACAATTATTGAAGATACACGGCTATTTTTAACCATCGGTATTTTAGGTTCGTACACCACCTTTTCTACGTTTGCATTTGAAACACAGCGGCTATTTGATAAACCGCTTAAAGATCTGCTTCTGTACCTTTTCTACCAGATAGCAGGAGCATTTATAGTTCTGATTGCCGGGTATGGAATGACTGTTTGGCTGATGAGGGCACTGAATAATGTTTAAAAACCTGATCAGAGAAGTTCTATTTGTTGGGCTCGGCGGCATGATGGGCGCCCTGCTCAGGCACGGCACCAACACACTGTTTGCCTCAACGTTTGGCGACACCTCTTTTATTACCGCTACCACCATAGAAAATGTAGCCGGAAGTTTATTGATCGGCGTAACTTTCATTCTTATGAGCCGAAAGGATTCTCAAAACCGAATGCTTAACCTCTTTTTACTAACCGGAATGATTGGCAGCTACACTACCTACTCCGGGTTTATGGTGGAAGCATTTGTTTTGCTGCATCTATCTCCCCTTCTATTTGTGGGATATCTGTTTAGTCAGGTTTGTCTGGGGCTTATAGCAGTAGTAATTGGGATGAAAATTGTAAAGCTATTTACAAATTCTTAGGATTAATTATATTGATCGAGATAGTGCTAAACCTGTCAGGTTTTGTACAGCTTAGATTCATATAATTATTAATGTGAGAAACCTGACAGGCTTTTAAAAAATCAAACCATAAATACCTTCCAGTATGAAATCATTCTTGGCTACTACGTTTTCATTTATTCTACTATTCACTCTTTCAGTCACCCAACTAAATGCACAGGGACTTACCGCTGAGGATATCGTAAAAATTGAGTCAGTGGGTGCAGTTTCCATGAGTCCTGATGGAAATCATATAGCCTATACATTGAGTGTCCCGCGTACGGCGGAAGATGAAATCGGACGAAGTTATTCCGAACTCTACATCATCCCCGAAAATGCCGCGCATACCATCCCTATCATCGAGAAACCAAACAGTGCAGGATCGCCACAGTGGGGTGAAGACGGCAGACTCTATTTTATGAGTCAGATTGAGGATCATCACGATCAAACACAGGTTTATTCCGTAAACCGCTCTGGAAATGATTTGCAAATGCATACCTCAGCAGAGCACGGACTCACGGCTTACGCATGGAGCAGTGATGGATCAGCGATTGCATATACAGCAATGGACCCTGTTTCCAGTGAACGGCAAGAGAGAATTGAGCAGGGATTTGATATGATTGTAGCCGGAGAAAATGAGCGCTTTATGCGTCTTTGGGTTCAGCCTGAAAACGGCGATGCTGAAATCATCACGCCTGAAGAATTATTCGTATGGGACTTTTCGTGGGCGCCCGATGGCGAAAAGCTTTCGGTACGAATCAGCGATGAACCGGGAGCTGACCAGGGAGAAATGTACACGAGGATTGCAACCATCAACAAAGATGGCAGCGGTTTGATGGAGCTGATGAGTTCCCCTAAAAAGAAAACAACCATGAGCTGGTCACCCGATGGACAAAAACTCGCGATCTTGGCGGGCAAAGTTTACAG
>PWFZ01000004.1 GCA_003555185.1 Balneolaceae bacterium
GTATTTTTCTGCGCTTTTTTTTCAGCAATGATCTGCTTTCGGTATTCCGGATCATTAAAATAACGATCCATATCTACCCCTTTCATCTTGTCACTCATTCTTTAGTATTGTTTTATCATCAATAAACGGTTTAAAATCTTTCGTAGTACCATCCCATGTAACGAGCTTAATTTGCGAATTTGTATACAATGCTACAGTTCGGTGTCGGAAAAAGGTACCGAGATTTATATAGGTTCCAAAGGAAAAGGTTTCAATCCTTGGTATATGATCGTGACCGCATATTACATAATCTACAGGATGTTGTTTCAAAAACTTTTCGGACCAAAAATTTAGTGGTTCCGGATCTTCAACAGGTCGTTTTCTATTAAAATCAGAAAACCACTTCATTAGCTTTAGTCCTGTTTTAGCGGGAAACAGAAGTTGATAAAACTTAATAAATCTACTGTTTCGAAGTATTCGATGAAACAATGGGCGCGCTAAATCAAACCTTTTGTCACTCATCCCGTCACCATGATGGAGAAATAATTTCTCTTTTCCGATCGTCAATTCACTAAAATCACTTTCTACGTCAAATCCCAGTTCTTTAAAATAGCCGAATGTCCAATTGTCGTGATTTCCGGTTATATAGGTAATGGGTGCTATGTTCTTGTTATAAGATGAGAGCTCTGGTAACACTTTATCGCCGATCTCCGGGTGTGCCTCAGGATACTCCATCCAATAATCAAACAAATCACCCAACAGGTGAATACGAATCCCTTCTTCTTTGCAGTAGTTTATCAGGCAGCAAAGGTCTTCCTCGATTTCCCGGTTTACAGAAGGTTCGAAAGCACCAAGGTGAACATCAGAAATAAATAGATGCTTCATATTAAAGGAGGAAACCTATTTTCGGCGATTTATGATAAAATGGATAAGTGCTTCGAAGTCTTCGTATCCTTTTTTGACCGGTAGAGACTTTAAGTCATTAAGGGCAAGTTCAGCATATGAGGTCATTGTTTTTTCTGCTTCTTTTAGTCCGTCATATTTATGTACAAAAGCGACAATCTTATCGATATCCTTATTTCGCTTTTTCCGTTTTTTCATCAACCGCCGAATTTTCAGAGCTTCAAATTTCGGGGCTTTTTGCAGTGCCTTAATTAAGGGAAGGGTAATTTTTCGTTCCTGAATATCATTGCGCTTGGGTTTGCCGATATCATCAAGCCCGTAATCAAAAAGGTCGTCTTTTATTTGAAACGCAATGCCAATGTTTAATCCGATTTTGTGCATCTGCTTAATAACATTCTCATCATTTGTGGTTGCCGTAGCTCCGCACTGACAACAGGCAGCAATTAAACTGGCTGTTTTTTCTGATATAATCTGGAAATATCGCTCTTCCGTCATATTAGACAGCTTCGATGTCTTTAACTGTCGCAACTCTCCTTCACTCATCTCTTTAACAGCATTGGAAAGTATTTGAAGTAGCTCATATTCCTCATAATCCAGGGCGATAAGCAATCCTTTAGACAGTAAGAAATCACCCAAAAGCACACAGGCCTTGTTTTTCCAAAGTACATTAATACTCAAAAATCCGCGGCGTTTGTCTGCTTCATCAACAACATCATCGTGTATAAGTGTAGCGGTGTGTAGCAGCTCAATCATAGTGGCTGCTACGTAACTCTTTTTGTCGATCTCACCGAACATTCTTGCCGTCATGAAAACGAGGGTAGGGCGTATCTCTTTTCCTTTTTGGCGCAGCAGATAGTGTATAATCTGATTTAATAAAAAAACATCTGTGTCAATCTCTTTTTTAAAAAATGTTCGGAAAGTCTGCAGATGATCCTTAACCGGAAGGGTGATTTCATCCAGAGATAAGTTTTTAGATTGAGACTCGATTCGAGTAGGAGTTGCCTGTTCGGCCATAATTGTAGTTTGTTGGCAATGATTTAAATGAAAATAAGAATAATAGAGATTAAATAGTTGCGCAAAGACGAATGTGTACTTAGTTTACTTGCTTATTCTAAATTCGAACTCAAAATATCATAAATCAATTGAAAACAATAGGCGTTCTTACAAGTGGTGGAGATGCTCCGGGGATGAATGCTGCTATAAGAGCAGTAGTACGTACAGCTCATTCTGTGGGCTGGAAAGTCATAGCTATCAGGCATGGATATAAAGGATTGATTGAAGGTAATTATAAAACCGTAGACACATCGGATGTATCAAATATTATCCAAAGGGGTGGAACGGTGTTGAAATCTGCCCGATGTGAAGAGTTTAGAAGTCCGGAAGGTCGTGCCAAAGCTGCTAAAGTAATTAAAGATGCCGGTATTGATGCTCTTATAACTATTGGTGGAGATGGTACTTTTCAGGGAGCTGCACTTCTTGGGAAAGAGCATGATATATCGGTTATAGGTATTCCGGCTACAATTGATAATGATTTAGTGGGGTCGGATGAAACCATTG
Source organism: Balneolaceae bacterium (assembly GCA_003555185.1). GTDB lineage: Bacteria > Bacteroidota > Rhodothermia > Balneolales > Balneolaceae > SW132. The sequence continues at coordinate 2,440 of PWFZ01000004.1, forward strand.
GCTACGATACAGCGCTAAATACTGCTGTTGATGCCATAGATAAAATTCGGGATACTGCCGATGCTCATGACAGGATGTTTCTTGTGGAAGTTATGGGGCGGGACGCCGGGTTTATCGCTCTTGAAACAGGTATTTCAGGGGGGGCAGAATTAATTTTACTGCCGGAATCTCTCACAAAAATGAAAGAAGTAAAGGGATCGCTGAATAAAGTATTGGAATCACAAAGGCGCAGCAGCTTGGTAGTTGTGGCTGAAGGTGACGAAACCGGTGGTGCTCTTAAACTCGCGGATAAACTCAGAGGCGATTTTAAACAGTATGATATACGTGTCTGTATTTTGGGGCACGTTCAGCGGGGCGGAAGTCCAACAGCTCGAGACAGGGTGTTAGCCAGTAGGCTGGGGCATGCGGCAATTAGGGTGTTGGAGGAAGGTCATAGTCAGGTTATGGTTGGTATCGTTAATAATGATATAAAAATAACCCCGCTAAAAATGACATTCGGTAAAAAGAAAGATATAAATTTTGGTCTGGTAGACTTAGCAAAAACCTTAAGATAATTTAAGCAATGGTAACTGTAGATATTGATGGTGCACGTGGGTTTATAACAGAGGATGAATTTAATCAAGGCAAAAAAAGAGCTGAAGGTGCATTTGAAAAAGTAAAAAAAGGTTCAGGGCCGGGAAATGAGTGGCTCGGCTGGCGAAGAATTTTAGATCAGCCGAATGATGCTGAGCTCGATAGAATTGAGCAACACGCACTGTCTGTCCGTGAAGACGCAGATATATTTATTGTTTGTGGTATCGGTGGTTCTTATCAGGGGGCGAAAGCAATTATCGAAGCGTTAAAAAAACCTTTTGATTCCCGTGGTCCCGAAATATTATTTGCCGGTCACAATATGAGCGGAAACTATCTTAAACAGCTTTTGAGCTATTTAAAACAGCCGAAAGAGGACGGTTCTGAAAAAAGTGTTTATCTGAACGTTATTTCAAAGTCGGGTACTACACTCGAAACAGCCATTGCATTCCGGACAATTCGCAGCTGGATGCACGAACAATATGGTGAAGAGACCAAAAATCGAATTACGGCTACAACAGGTCCAACCGGTGGGGTTCTAAATCAAATTATTGATGAAGAAGGATATCATAAATATGAAATCCCTGACGATATTGGCGGACGATTTTCTGTACTGACTCCGGTGGGTCTATTTCCTGTTTCCGTTGCCGGTATTGATATACAAACACTTTTTTATGGGGCAGTTGCCGAGTATAAAACCAATGAATCTGATCCTGAAAGCCTTTTAAATTATGCAGCACTTCGGTTTAAAATGCACAAAAAAGGATACGCTTTAGATGTGATTGGCTCTTTTGAACCCGAGCTCTCCGGCTTCTGCGGATGGACTCAACAGTTACTTGGAGAGAGTGAGGGTAAGGAAGGGAAGGGGTTGTTCCCTGCAACGGCCTCATATTCAACTGACTTACATAGCATTGGCCAAATGATACAGCAAGGGCAACGAAATATGATGGAGACTCTGCTTGTGATAGATAAGCCATTTTCTGATCTCACCCTTGTTGCTGCTCACAATGATGTAGATCAATTAGATTATCTTACCGGACGATCCATACACGAAATTAATAAAAGTGCACTTGAGGGGACCTGTCAGGCGCATATAGAAGGAGGTGTGCCAGTTGTAAGAGTTGGTTTAGATAAACTGAATGCACAGCAAATGGGTCGCCTCATCTATTTTTATGAGCTCTTTACGGCCGTGTATGTATATATGCTTGAAGTAAATCCATTTAATCAGCCCGGTGTTGAAAATTATAAAAAAGCGATGTATCGCCTTTTAGGAAAATAAGATGACAGACAGCTCAGGAAATAAACATAAATACGTTGCCATTGCGGGTAATATTGGTGCAGGAAAATCTTCCCTGACTAATCTTTTAGGTCAGAATTTTGATTGGAAAGCTTACTATGAATCTGTAGACGATAATCCCTATCTATCAGATTTTTATGAAGATATGAGGCGATGGAGTTTTAACCTTCAGATCTATTTTCTCTCAAGTAGATTTCGTCATCAAAAAATTATGCTTTCTTCAGGGACTAGTATAATCCAGGATCGTACAATTTATGAGGATGTGGAAATTTTTGCAAAAAACCTTCACGACATGAATTTAATGAGTGATCGTGATTTCAAAAATTACAGTGCTCTGTTTCATGAAATGAATTCTTATCTGCGTCCGCCCGATCTGCTTATATATTTACGCGCACAGGTTCCTACGCTGGTAAGACAAATTCAGCAGCGGGGAAGGGATTATGAAAACACAATTCGGATCGATTATCTCGAAAGGTTAAATAAACTTTACGAAGACTGGATTGATAGATATGAGCATCAGAAGCTTATTATTGACACAGATAATCTTGATTTTGTAAATAATAAAGAAGATCTCGGTAAGGTTATAGAATTAGTAGAACAACGGTTGTTTGGTTTGTTTAACTGAATTGCTTTACAAAAGATAACTCCCTATTTTTAGTGGCTATTGTGGAAACGTCAAAACTTACATTCAAAATTCAGGAATTACCGGAAGGGGCAAGCGAAAAGCACGTCGATCTTCCAAAAAACTATTTTGAGTTTGAAGAGGAAATGCATCTTCTGGAAGCATCAGTTGATGTGTCATTTTACCGGACAGACCACTTTATAAAATGCTCATTCACTGTTACATCTACCTTAGAGTTGATTTGTGACAGGAGCCTGAAACCGTTTGAATTAAATTCTACCGGATCATTTGATATATTGTTCGAGCCTGGCGACGTGGAAGAGTCCGAAACTGCAGAAAGCGCAGTTCGTCAAATTCCCAAAAACAGCTTAGTTCTGGATATTGATAAAGAAGTTCGTGATACAATGTTATTAGGTGTTCCAACACGGAAAATTCACCCTGATTATTTAGACGAAGAAGGAGTTCCGACAGAGTTTGAGACTAAGAAATTTGGCGATATAAAAGAAGATTCTGATTCCATCGATCCAAGATGGGAAGAGTTAAGAAAACTAAAGTAAATATTTAAATAAAATAATTAGATGGCACACCCAAAACGAAAGACATCCAAAGCTCGCAAAAACAAACGAAGAGCACACCTAAGCTTAAATGATGTCACTCTCGCAGAATGCTCGAACTGTGGCGCAATGCATCGTTACCATCA
>PWFZ01000453.1 GCA_003555185.1 Balneolaceae bacterium
TTGGTATCCTGCATTGGTAGCCCTCCTGATGGTGTTCGTTTGAGTCTTAGATCAACCCAAACCATACCAGATTGAGGGCTACATCTCCTCCAAAAATGTGCGAAAAATATTGTACGTTATCCGTCAATACTGATGCAGATATTGCGATTAAACAGACTGCTTTTGGTTATCTCTATATATGTTTGGGCGCGATATATGTACAAGATCCGTATAAAAAAGATAGTATTTGATAAACTTAAACACATAATGTTGTTATTTTGACCAATAATTATTCAAATCAAAGGCTTACTTCTATTAGAAACTTTATTTAGATTTTATTTTTAATCTGATCAAGTAACGGTCTTAATGCTATCGCTATATGTTCGGCCATCAGAACAGGTACTGCGTTGCCGATTTGCCACATAGCTCTTTTCATTGTCCCACTAAAAATAAAATCATCAGGAAATGTTTGCAATCGTGCCATCTCCCTTGCTGATATCACCCTATTTAATGTCGGATGTATATGTGTCCCTCCATGATTTTCTTTAATTGCCATAGATGGAACACCTAAATGTTGACGCTTAAATGCATCTCGGTAGCTTTCATACAATGAACCCCCCGGTGGGACTTTAGAAATTCTCTCCTCAAATTGTTCGGAATGTTTTGTCCATTCATGGTTAATTTCAGGCTCCCTATCCATTGCAGCCAAGTCCTTTATGGCAAATTCAATAGGAATATACTCTTCTCTTTTTAGTATTTCTTTTGGATATAGATTTGTTTTTCCGAACCTGTTGCCAACAAATATAGCTCGCGTTCTTAACTGTGGCACACCGAAATTTGCTGCTTCAAGAATTCTTACAGCCATATTGTCATATCCAGAAGAGCTAAAAAGACTAATAATTTCATCTTTGACTGTCCCCTTACTCATTGTCAAAATCCCGGGAACATTTTCCATCATAACGACCCAAGGGCGAAGGAGACGAACAACACGAAAAAACTGATTAAATAATTGGTTTCTCGGATCATCTGGATTCCTCCGCCCTGCCACTGAGAAACCATTGCAAGGAGGACCTCCAGCTACGACATGGATTTGTTGATCACCAATAATTTTTAAAATATCCTCATCCGTAACGCTTTCAATCTCTGCTTGAATGTGAGTAGACTCGGGAAAGTTTTTTCTGATTGTTTCTGAAGCATCAGGATCAATTTCAAGACTCATTACTTTATTATAATTTGCTTTTTTAAATCCTAATGATATTCCCCCGGCCCCGGAAAACAAATCTACAAAATTATATTTATAATTCTTTGAAACGCATAGGGTGTCAAGTACACTCCAGTTTCGATTAAAAATGCTTTCATCTAATTCCTCTTTAAGTTTAGAATATCGGCTGTGCCCATTTATACTTCCATTCCTTAATTTAACTGTTTTTTTAGTCATTTTTCCGCTCCTGAATACAGTGAACTATATTTTCAACACAAGTGTCGATGTCATCTTTTAGTTCATGTTCCCAAAATCGAAGGACTGTCCAGCCCTGGTCTTTTAAGATTTTGCTCACACTATAATCTCGATCCATATTTTTTTTTATTTTTTTGATCCAATAATCTTTATTTTTAAATTTCTTTCTTTTCAGATCTTCAAAATTATAGCCGTGCCAAAAATGGCTGTCTATGAATATTGCCACTTTTTTTTTTGTAAAAACCACGTCTGGTTTTCCTATAATATCAGGATGGTGAACACGGTATCGGAAACCCAATGCATGAAGGCGCTTCCGTAATAGCAACTCAATCATAGAATTTTTACTCCGTATTGCTGACATCCGTTTTGATGTTTTTGAATCTATCATGATATCTACTTTCTGAATCCGTAAAATTATGATGCAGGTAGTTGACGCCAATGAATTTTCTACAATTTTTCTCCAGCCCGCAGCTTGATTCTGGCGCTGTATCATCGGCTAGGAGGTGTACAAAGGAAGCCTGTGACAGCTGTGCATAATAATGCACATAAAACCAATAATTTGAAATACATATCTTTCTTTTGGCGTCCGGGCTGGTGACGCTTCCGAGTTCAGAATGCCAGATTTATGCTGTTTGCAGTCGATAAAGTAAATTTGGGGAAACCTGTACCCGAGCTTTTGGGCAAATCAAATGCAGGACCACGCGCCGGGCATATCTGGTTATGCGCCGCCCATATATGACACTGCTCATGACGGTTTTCATACGCCGGCGCGTCGCTTCCTTTTTGGTGTCAGCGTTGTCAAAGACCGTGATATACACATCCATGCGGACCCAGCGGTTGTCTCCGATCGTTGTAAGCTTCGGCTTCACGCCAATCTTTTGCCCGACTTTTATAGCACACTGCTGGATCTTTTTTTTCAAAATCCGGATGGGCGCTCATCTCCTGGAATCGCTGGCGGAGGATTTCAGGCAATGGGTTCCGGTTGATTTCCAGGGTCGCCTGAAAAAACGAATGGTGCCAATGGTCAATTACCCCCATTACCTGCTTGGCGGCCTGACAGCTTGCTGAAAAAAAATAACGTAATAAAACAATGATTTAAAGATTGACATCAATTAAAATACATCAAACACACAGATCATCATTTTATACCACAAAACAAAAATCAAATCAATTTGTTCCTAAAACATACATACATTCCCGCCCCCAATCATTTTTTCCGTTTGTCTCGATTTTAAAAACAGCACCTGAAAATTTAAGAATCAATTGTTACTTATAGTCTGTAGACTACTGCTTAAATTTTTATATTATAAAGTATTTTATAAGTAAACGAATTAAGATGAATATAAAACAACAATTCGGACGAAACGTAGCTCATCATCGCCACAACCTTAAGCTATCTCAGGAGAAATTATCTGAGAGAGCCGGACTACACCGTACATATATTGGAAATATTGAAAGAGGGGAAAAAAATGTTTCATTAATAAACATTTGCAAAATTGCAACAGCTCTTGAAATAAAACCAAATGAATTGCTAAACGGTATATGTATAGAAGACATTAAAAATGAAACTTGACCGTATCGAAAAATGCATAAAATCCGAAAAAATAAAAGTTTTTGGGGAAAGAGTTCATGCAAAGGCATCAGAAAAATACATCGATGTCATTTTTATATATGACAACAATCAAAATTGGGAAGGTTCTGTCCCTATTCATTATAGAAGAACCGGAGTGGAAGCCAATACAGAAGAGGAAGTAGCATTTATTATAGAACAAGCTTATGCTTTTATGAATCCAGTTCATGAAAATGAATGGCTTGCAGAACAAGATAAGTTCTGGAATAGTTCTAATAAATACATAACAAAACTGTTTTTTGAGAAACTAAAGGATTGTCAATGGAAGTGTGCATATTGCGACCTACCGAATAACCCAAATTGGGCAAGGAGAGTTCAAGATCTCAAAGAATTTGGCTATACTCTATCTACAGATACTAAAAAATTTTGTCAAAAGTGTGGGAAAAATAGAACTCAATTAATTATGCTACGGATTCCTAAGGGTGGAGATAGCCAAGGATATGAGATTTGGTCCACAGCTCTTAGAAAACGCATACTAAACATACTTGCCCATTATGATGTTTATGAAGATAAAGTAGTTAGATCGGGTAGTTTGCTTCCAGACCACAAGTTCCCAGAAATTCGATGGGATGAAAATGTGAAAGAAGAAAATCCTGATGATATGAGTGACGAAAAAATACGCCATAAATTTCAACTCCTAACAAACCAAAGAAACCAACAGAAAAGGGAAGTGTGTCGTAATTGTTATCAAACAGGAGAACGAGGAAAGCCTTTTGGGATCTCGTTTTTTTATAATGGCACTTCTAACTTCCCTAAAGATATAGTCAAGAAGGGAAAAGAAGCAGAAAAAGGCTGTATTGGATGTGGATGGTATGATATGAACAAATGGCGTAAGGAGCTCAATCGAAAACTTTCTGAAAGTTAACCATGACATCACAATTCTTAACAAGGGCTTTTCTTTTCTATAAAGCCTGTTACGTAAAAAAACACCTACCCCCCTTTACTTTAATGCGCTTCAGACAAATTTCCATAACCTTGCATTATTACTAATCTTTGCAAAAATAGTTATGTCAGGATAAGATATAGGCGCATTCCGGTCGGCAAAAAAAACGAACGGATAATTCGGGCCAGCTTTTGAAGTCTTCGCAAACGCCCAATGATAATGGATTTGAATTTGTCGGGCTGGATATTGACATTCTGTCGGTCCCGTGGGCTTTTACACTCCTTCCAAACCTGCTCGGCCGGATTCAGTGATGGGGAATAGTATGGCAGAACACAAACCTTCCTGCCCTCAAAAAAACAGGTTGGTGTCATCGTTATAAAAAATCCTGAATTCTCCAGGGCCCAGCCGTATTTGCAAAATGGCAATATTTAAGTTTTCCACGCGGTCCATCACTTCTTTCAATCGTCTCTTCTGGGTTTCACCCGGGGATATAAAATTCTTAAGCGATGTTTTTGCTTCAATTATATACGGTGTGCTGTCCTTTAATGCAAAAAAAATCAAACGGCGGATTGTGAAAGCCGGCAGCTGCATTGGCATCTTCAATATCGCCGAAGCCCTCATAGTTTTCCAGGATATCCAGAATTATATCTTGGCATAGGCATTCAAAGGTTTTTCCCATCATGGTTGTGCTCAGTTGTTCGATAATACCCTGATGACGATTGATATCAAATTTTATCGGTCTGGGAATACTGATTTCAGGGAGATATGCCTTCTTCTCTCCGTTTTTTTCTGAGGGAGATTTTGCCCTGCATTGAAGCAATACATCTCGTCAACTGTTCATGGGAATCGACATATTGGCTGGCTTCATCATGTACAGTATCAAAGATCTCGACAGACGACAGACCATCTTCAAAAAGGTCGGCGATTTTTTCTCTTAATGAATCCGGAAGAACAGGTTGGGCCATGGATTACCTCAAATTTACCTATTTTGTTGGGCTCAACTCTATAAAATAGTTGTCAGCAGCCTTCCAAACAAAACCCCCCATACCCTTGGGTTGTCCCCTTCCCAATATCGCATAATTCCCCAACCAGCAAAAGAGAAATCAGCTCAAAGGAAATAGCGCCGTCAAATACCAGGCAACCCATGGAGTAGCTTGCATCTTTTTCCGTGTGGACTTTACAGCATCGGCAGATACCGTTTTTACAGCGTCTGCTTTTTCATAGACCCTGTCGCTTATCTTAATCTTCCTTTCACCACAAACCGTGAGCAGCCGCATTATTGAAACAATAACTGAGGCTTTCCCCACAAAGACTATAACTGCTTGGCATATAATATTTTTATGGTCTACAACCCCCACACGGCCTGTACCCAGCCCCCAAAGCCTCCGTCCTCGACGTAAATACCGCCGTACAGTTTTTGCAGTTAAAATGCTCGCATGCCGGCTGATGAAATACCATGGAACGGGTATTGCCGTGATAAACGGACACTTCAGTGTTGTCTTTTACAGAACCCCTCTTACCCCTCCTAAAATCCCATGGCGCAACCGGATCTGGGTGGCTCCAGAGACCGATCTTCATCTCCCGTGCATCACGTTCCAGTTCCAGCCAATCATTGCAAACAGCATCCGTACAATATCGCCTATAAACCCACGCCATGCCTTTCCGCACAA
>PWFZ01000051.1 GCA_003555185.1 Balneolaceae bacterium
ATATACAGGAATATCTAAAAACTAAGGTTAGAGTTATATTTTATAACACTCGTAGCCTCTCTTTACTTTTTCACTTTATTTAATTCAAACTTCTCTTAATAAATTGCGGCCCTCCTGCTTACCATAAACCAAAACACAGGCTACAATTACCGGAGTCCACCCTTAAAGATGTGCACTCCTGTGGACTTTTTTCAACAGCTCATTCACTGCTTCTTCAGTAAGCTGATTTGCCAGCAAATTTACCTCCTTCATTTGTAGTAATATTATTATAAATTTATAGAAATAAGATGGCATTCTGTAAACAGAAAGTCCTTAATTACTATTAATTTAAGTAAGATTTCATATTCATATCAAAGGTGTAGTTTAGCAATGCTTACTTTTACAACATGCATATTACTATTACTACAGTTTCTTCAAGCTTCGGCTTTTGATAATGAATACGAGAAAGGACTTTCCTACTTAGAGTCAGGAGAAATAAGCGAAGCCTTGAATTATTGGATAACTACTCGCGATAGTTTAGCTGAGATTGGAAAAAGCGATTTTCGTATTGGAGTAAAGTTTATAGATGTAGCGACAAAAAATGATAAAGAAAGTTTATACCCATTAGCTTCGGAAATATATTTATGGGCACTTCAGCAACAAGAGGTTGGACCTATCCAAAATGAACTTCTCGAAGAAATAAATCGATTACAATATATAGTACCTCAGGCTCAGTATGAATACTGGCAAGAATTAATAGAGAAAAAGAACCCTGTTGTATTAGCCAAAATAAAAGGGTTTTGGCATAAGAATAATCCGGTTCATGGTTCTTCCATGAATGAAAAGCTGATTGAACACTGGGAAAGATTAGCTTATATAGAATCTAACTTCCAAAATAATACACGTACAGATCTAAATTCTGATGACAGGGGAATTATTTATTTACAGTATGGTGCGCCTGATAACCATCAAACAGGAAGTTTCACCTTGAACAATTCCAGAATTCAATTTTATACTCGTGAAATACTTCGTCAGCAAGATGAAGAGATCGATATAATGGGTCAAGACCGACTATCCCGCAGGTCAAATTCAGGTGCAAATGCTGTACACCAAAACTATTATTTAGATAACCTGGCAAAATCAATTACAGACAAAGTAATTTCATATGGAATAAGCAGCCACTACGAAATTTGGACCTATAATCGTGAAAATGTCAATCTGCCCGAAAATCTTATTTTTATATTTGGAAAAGCAGCCTCTTCAGGAGAATTTCGACTGTTGAAATCTCCGGAAGATTTTATACCTCAAAATGCTTTTCGATTAACCAGCGAAAGAAATACAGGGTATCAATATAATCTGGGTCCTTTATTACAATTGTCAATTTATAATGATCTGAAATTTACTGACGACAAGTTTTTAGATATTTATAATGACCTTCATGATCAATTGATGAGTAATGAATCTATAATATTGGAAAGTAAATCGAACTATTTGATGAATAAATATTCGGATGAGCTTATAGCCATGCGGAAAGCAGCTCCTTCTACACTATCTATTTATGATCAAGATCTCGAAAGCATCGAATTATCCTTTAATACCTATCAATTTTACGATGAAAGCTATCAACCTTATAATATACTTGTTCTTTATTCCTTACCGCAAGAATCTATAATAAAGGATCATGCTGCAGCTCAACAAATAGATGGGATGTTAAATCCAACATATATATTAAATCACCAATTAGTAATATTCAACAACCATTGGGAAGAGATTAGCTCTATCCAAGACTACCCGGAAATCTCCTTTGAAGAAACTCTAAAACCGGGTGAATTTATACCCTCTATTAGTTTATTTAAAATTCCACACGATGAGAACAGACAGAATATAAATTTATACGCCCAAATTTTAAACCGGGATATAAACGATGGAAATTATTACAAGCCACAAAATTCTGATTTAAAAACTCCTCAAGCTTTAATTTCTGCCGGAAGTTTAAATTTCGATAACCGGTTAATGTCATCAACCTTACTAAATCAGAATAATACTCAATTTTCTGTAAGTGATTTAGTATTTGGGTACCGGGCAAATTTCGACCTTGAAGAAAATGAACTATTCATTCCTTTTTATATCCCAAAAAATAATGTAGTGAGAAATGATTTAGATTTACATTTCATGTTTGAAGTATATAATATTCCTAGAAGTGATAGCGGGTATTATGAATTTCAAGTTGAATACGAAGTCATATCAGAAAGGAAGAAATTCTTCAGTAGAATTTTCAGACCTACATCTGAAAATAATGCTAAAGAAAAAATATCACTCACATTTGAAAGTGAAAACCCCAGATGGAAAACTCATCTGAGTGTTGACATAACTGATTATAATCCAGGTAATTACCGTTTAATACTGACTGTATTCCATGAAGGGTCAGATAAAATAGTAAGGGAAACCGAATTTGAAGTAGTCAATAAATAGTTTCAGTTACTTCTGATACCTGATGAAAATTCCATGCTTAATGTGCGTGCTATTTCACTAAAATAAGAGTCTGCTTCATCTGTTATCGTTTCCTTGTTCCAATCCTCTTCTCCTTCGAATATTACGTGATTTTCTACCTCAAAATTTACACGATGCAGTGAAGAAGCCTGTGCTGTTCTTGGTCTTGCATTCACTAATATCCTGGATCGGGCATTGGTTATCCCCAAAGCTACCTCATCATCAAATAATCCTCGTTCTCTCCATTCAGTCTCGTAATAAATTCCATCAAGGGTAACATCCTGTCTATAAATTGTGTAATTAGAACGATTTATAATAGCCGGTACAATTCGCTGAATATCTATGGAAGTAGCTGTGCCAAGATTAGAACGATATGTTTTTTCACCTACATGATTCGAAGAACCACATCCGGTCATAATCCCTGTAAAAAGTAAAAGCACTATTGTTACAATTATATGTTGTCTCATAGTTTTCCTTTTAAAAAAAAAGTCGGCATCGTTTTGATGCCGACTTTAAATTAATATTAACTAAATATTTATACTAACACATTATCACTCTTTACTTACATCTTTTTGATTACCGGCATTAATTGCCTGTTCATAACCATTTGGCATTCCCTTTGGAGCCGCTCCACCTTCAGCACCACCAAAAGTATACACCGGTAGTTCCAGGAGTTCTAACTCACCTGCTGGTATAGGGAAATGAATTGGAGAGCCCGGTAATAATTTACCATAAATCTTACCTTTTAAGTTACCCCATGAACGTGTGTGATAGTAATCGATCCCAGCAGCTGTTGCATGAGTCTCAATTTCAAATTCATAGCGCATAGCATTAAACACATCGTCCCAACCATCGGCAACGGATATAGCATCCAGACCACCTCGGTCAACACGTGTTTCATTGATTAATGAAACCACTTCAGGTAAAACTACGGGTTCATTTAATCTCAACAGTGCTTCTGCTTGCATCATCTTCATTTCAGTAACTCTCATATGTTGCATAGGACCAACAAATCCACTGCGATACATTTCATCATTTCTGTGATGATGATACATTGAGAATCTCCAAACGCCTCGGGCAGCAGGGGGAGGTGCCGGTCCTGCATGTGCAAAGTCAGTTCCGCGAGCAGTTTGCTGTGCTGAACCAATCAGTTCACCTTCTTCATCAAAGACATCTTCCTGGCCGGCAATTCTTCTGTCAGAAGTCGTGAGTGTAAACTGACGTCGATCTGTAACTGCGCCTGTTGCGTAGTCTTCAAATTGGCCTGACTCATCGGTATGACCAATAAGCATCATATCAGTTCTAACCCAACCTCCATCCTGCTGAAGACTGTGTGGACGACTCCACCAGAAAACTCCATCTGCTTGAATCGTGAAAGCATTTTCAGAGTTATCAAAGAAACTTGCGTCTGATACATTTGCCGCCATATCACGAACAGCAGTCCAATTGATGGCATCTCTTTCGCCTTCGGATCTCGCATTACTTGTAATAAACCGCACCTTATAAGCCTCAGCTAATAGGGCAAGATCGGCAGAGGATAAAGCATTTCCTCTAACCCAACCTTCAGGTAATGTGAAGTCAGAAGAATTAGATAGGCTGATGGCTTCGTCCAGAAATCCAATTGCCGTTTCTAATACCTCTTCATATCCAATAATATCCAGTTCTTCATTACCTAAGGATACGGCTTCCAGATCCGTATTCTCATCAACGTAGAACGCCTGATCATAATGATTTGCAAGCAGACCATAAGAGATCCCTTGGATAAATCTGGAAAATGCCTCCATTCTTTGAGATCTCATCTCATTTTGAGAGTTAAACTGTATTCCGGCTTCCAATGCATTTAGTCCATCATTTACAGATGAAATAGCTGTATATGCATTAGACCATATAACAGTAGACATTCCGATGTCTGAATATGACTGGTCATTTTGAAATGCTTGGCGAGGGAATGCTCCCAAATCAAACATACCAAAGTTACCCCAGGATGCTGTTGAGGCATTACCTATTACAGACAGTGTCATTCCAGGGTAATTTTTCTGAGTATTCCACCATTGCTGGTATTGGCTACCCACTAATGACTCTACATCAGATGCAGAGGCAAGTGCTCGCTCTGTATCAGGATTATTTGGATTTGTTACATCCAGATCCTGACAGCTGGCTAGCAGGAATAACCCGCCAACCAGTACAGTAAATAGTTTTAATATATTTTTCTTCATAATATTCTTTGTTTATCTATTAAAATTGGATTTCCAAACTTCCTGATAGAGTTCTATAGTTCGGATAACCGAATGCATCAAATCGCAAGACAGTTGCATCAGCCAACCCAACTTCCGGATCATATCCCGAATAGTTAGTAATCGTCAGTAAATTTCTACCAATTGCACTAATTGTGACTCTATTCAATGCGTTACCAAAAATTGGTTGCAGTTGATTAAAATCAAATGAGTATCGAAGTGCCAGCTCACGCAATTTCACATACGATCCATCTTCCACAAAAGCGGAACTGGATTGGTTTTGTGCATATAGCGTTTCATAATATGACATTGGTTTTTTATTCAAGTCAGCTTTTCCTGCCTGATCCTGATCAGGGTGCATGTTATCTCTATAAGCCCACTGTCGGGTTTGATTATAAATCTCACCACCAATTTGGCTATCCAGAAGCGCATATAGAGTCATGTTCTTGTACCTGAAGTTTGTCCCAAAAGACATACTGAAATCAGGAAGTGCATTACCAAGACGAAGGAAATCATCACCATTTTCATCAAGATTTCTTACAGGCTGTCCCCAGGCAAGTACGGTACCATCGGGTAGTTCAACTGTTTCTCCCCAATTACCATCTTGCCAGCTACCACCTTGTCCAACGGGTACCATGTATCCGTCATCATTTACAGAGAAGTAATCACTGTATTGTTGGAAATCAGGTCTAAGATTGTTCATCCCGGTTGAAAACTCGGCACCATAGAAAGTACCTACTTTTTCGCCCGCTCTTCGATAGAATACATCTCCACCCTGAACATTGGGTCCGTACCTTTGAGCAGGTCGGTTAAATTCAGTAATTGTGGATGTGGATTTATCGAAATGGAAACTGAATGACAG
>PWFZ01000237.1 GCA_003555185.1 Balneolaceae bacterium
ACAGCGGTACCGCTCGTTTCGCGGATCGTTAATTATATTTTCTTGTCCAAATCCCCCCGCTACAGGAACTCCCATTGATGTGCCGGTTCCTAAAAATGTACATTTCATCATTTATAATTCTTCAACTGAATCTTCCGGCTCCTTAAAACGATCTAATCGGTCCCACAGTTCTTCCAGGCTTTTTCGGACTGCAGGTTTAATAAAAATTTGATCTGCATCAATTGAACGTAATACATTTGCTAAAATGCCCGCTTGTGATTCAGCAGGTTTATTTTTGTTAATAACGATCAGTTTTTCCCCTTCTATAACACATTGGTCACCCCGAAAGCTCCCGCGTTCTTTACGTATGGAATAACCTGATTTTTCGCAGAGTGACTCCAATTCCAATATTAGCTTTTCAATTTTCATAGTTAAAACGCATATCCAACAGTTATGGCATGTGACGTATATCGGTAGTCATTTTCATTGCCTTCAATGTCATAATTTCTGTAGTCAAAATCATATCCAACGCTAAGAGAGTTTTGTCCAATAATATCATTGAAGTAAAGCCTGACTTTACCATTTGTTCTGAACAATGATCCCCCAAAAAGTGCTCCCTGAGAAAAACTGAATCCATAATTTGGAGTAACACGGGCAGCAAAATCGACGCGATCGGCGAGTCGTGCTCTGGAGCTAATCCCTGTTCCAAAAATCAATGAACTTTGCTGAAAATCATTTGAAGACTCATTAGGCTGAGCTCGTTTAAGGTCTGTGATGATCTGGAAGGGTACAGATAAGATAAACCGTGGCGATCGGACAATGGGTGTGTCATTATATAATATCGCGTTGATGTTTATGTACGAGGTTTCATTCATTCCGGTAATTCTACCTCCAAAACCTGCGCTAAGATGAAGCCCCGGGTTTTCCAGATGAAAGCGAATAATATTACTGTTAAAGTTTGCCTGATCCTGCGGGGCTACATCTTCACCGGTAAATTCAAAATCAGCAATTTCCCAGGAAATTCCGATTAATGTGTATGTGCCAATGGTTCGGGTGTCTCGAGGTTCAGGATCTCCCACAGAAAACATCTGAGCATGAATGATCTGCGGAAAGAAAATCATTAGCATTAATAATATTTTAGATAGCTTTAGGGGAATGTTTTTAATAGTATGCATGGTTGATAGTTTAAACGAAATTTACTGTAATGAAAATAATAACTCTCGTATTAATTCCTTTTTTATTCATGACTGCAAAAACAGACAGTTCAGACAACGTATATAACTTTGAGTTGAGTGCTATTGATGGTAAGAATTTAACACTTGAAGAGTTTAAAGGGGATGTTTTATTGATTGTAAATACAGCGTCTAAATGTGGTTTTACCCCTCAATACAAAGAACTACAGTTACTTCACGATAAATATTCAGATCAAGGGTTTAAAGTCTTGGGTTTCCCAGCCGGGAATTTTGGTGGAC
Organism: Balneolaceae bacterium; assembly: GCA_003555185.1. GTDB lineage: Bacteria > Bacteroidota > Rhodothermia > Balneolales > Balneolaceae > SW132. The sequence goes on from PWFZ01000237.1 coordinate 1,452, forward strand.
AGGAACTCGATTCGGATGATGAAATTTTAGAGTTTTGTGAAATCAATTACGGAGTTAATTTCCCGTTGTTTTCAAAAACAGAAGTTAAGGGTGATGAAATACATCCATTATTTGAGTATTTAACCACTCAGTCGAACCCGGATTTCACAGGAGACATATCCTGGAATTTTGAAAAATTTCTGATTGACAGAGAAGGTAATCTCATAAGAAGATTTAAAAGTAGAACTTCACCTGAAAGTGCGGAGTTAGTTGATGCGGTTAAAGCTTCTATAAAATAAATATTTCTAGAAAAATACATCATATTGAGATTTAAAGGGAGATTATATTGAGATTACGAGTCTCCCTTTGTTGCTTGAAAATTTTATCAATACGGCTTGACAAGCTTATTGATACAGCCCTATATTTAAGACTCTGAAAAGTTGATATTTACTCTTCAGAAAACATTTTGAAACAATGGTCCGGTAGTTCAGTTGGTTAGAACGCCTGCCTGTCACGCAGGAGGTCGAGGGTTCGAGTCCCTTCCGGATCGCATTAAAAAGCTGCTCATGAAAATGAGTGGCTTTTTTTGTTTAGGGGGATTAGATTGGTGAAATGCACTTTATTCTTCGCGGTTAAACCACTGGAACCGCAATGGACACAATGGTGCTCGCGATGTACGCAATGTGGATGCGACATAATGAAGGAAGATCCTTGGCGACTAAAAAAGGAGTTCCCTGAGAGCTTGAATTCTCTTTTCCAATTGGAACACGATCAGAGGCAATGAAAGTTTATTTAAGGGTTCTCTGTTTTATACTGATTCTTCGACGTGTTACGAACCATATTTTCATTAATGCGGGTAGAGGGTCGCTTATCAAATAACCTCCGGGTACAAATTTCTGGAAATATGATCCTATCCAGGCTTTTGAATTGTGCTGACGCGTTTTCATATTTTGAATAAATGCCTTGATATCTTTTTCGAGAAATATAAACACCACACCGGGAACACTTTCTACAGCTTCAGCTTCATTTTGACCAATCATGTTCTGATAGTACATTGCTGCAAGGTTAACTCCTGATGCGGTACCGAGATAACTCCACACGCTATTTCTTGTATGAATCTCAAAAAGTACAGGTTTTCCTGATCTGCTGTCTCTTTTAAATTGAATATTCAACAATCCTTTTAATTGAAGTTTTTCAATAATGGCTTTTGTCGTTTCCAGCATTTCACTATCTCTGACCGTCACTATATAGCTTCCCTCACCGGCTGTAAGGGGATAGGTTCTAAATTTTCTTGCTATAAAATGTCCTTTTACTTCTGATTTATCATCAGCAAATAGGTTTACGCTGTATATCTGATCTTCTTCTCCAGGAATAAACTCCTGAACGACTACGTGAGGATCAATTTTAGCGATTTCTCTGTATCTCTCGTCTAATTCTTTTTTGGTGTCACACTTAATTGCCTTTTGGTAGGCGCCCACTTTTTTTTCAAAATCACTATCCCACCAAGCCTGTTTAAATGACGGTTTGATGATGCATGGAAATTTTAAAGCAGGCATTATTTTAAAATCTTCAAGGCCGGATAAAGTCACAGATTTAGGGGAGGGTAAGCTATGCTTTTCAATAAGGTCACAAAAAAGCTGTTTATCCAATAATTTTTCTACGATCTCCGCTGGCGGGAAACTAAATAAAAACCATTCCTTTAATACTTCCTGGTTTTGGGCTATATTCAAAATTGCATGGTCATCATCACTCAATAGCACTGCTTTTTGACCGAGTGATTTTCCAAACTCACATAGTTCTTCTATAAAACTTTCGGATTTGTAATTAGAGAAGAACAATTTATCCTTGGTGTATCGTGAGTACAATGAAGGATTATCCTTTATCTCACTGCCCACATAAACAGGAATTCCCGCTTTGCCTAAATTTTGAACCAATCCAATCTCACCAAGAACCAATGCCGGCTTCATTCCTAAAGTTATATCTTGCAATTTTATTCTCTCTTAATTTTTAGTTAGCTCTTCTTCAGATTTTTCTGACAACTCTTGATTGCCATTCACTTTTTTATAAAAACTATCTGCTTGAGAAGAGTAGGATGAAATTTGTTTTGATGTTTTAGATGATTTACGCCCAATTATACTGAGCCTGTTCATTAAAGATGATTGTATTTTATACAAAGCAGGCATCGGGTCTGAAAATGATGACAGAGCAAATACCCTCTCTCCACGCAGCGAATTGAACCACTGATACACGGTAAGCTTATCTTCCCTGTGATAGTGTAAAGCAGCTAAAATATCGTGTGACAAGTTGATGTACTTTACATCGGGACGTGCTTTTATCACATCTTTTGGTTTCATTTCACTGGTCAATGATTTGTAATACTGTTCGCCAAGATTAGCACCGGCCTTACTTCCCAGGAGGCTCCATAAACTGTTCCGAATGTGTATCTCCATAAGCATATATTCTCCTGATTTGCTGTCTTGTTTAAACTGAATATTTATTAACCCCCTTAAATCTAATTTGTCAACTATATCAAAACACAATTGCTCTACTTCCTCATTTTTTATTGTTTTGATGAAGGTTCCTGTTCCTGCAGATACCGGATAAACCCTCAACTTTTGGGCTATATAGATCCCGATTATTTTACCGGATTTGTCAGTTAATAGATTTGCACTAAAATGTTGATCATCCTCGCCATGAATGTATTCTTGTACTACAACTGAAGGGTTAATTTTTGATATCAGGTTATAATTCTTCTTTAGTTCACCTATGTCGTCACACCTGATGGCTTTTTTATAGAAACCTAAAGTTTCTACAAACTTATTTCCCCACCAATGATGTCGCTGTACAGGTTTAATGATGCACGGATAAGTTATAACCGAGGCTACTTCTTTTAAACTCTTGACTGATTTTATCTTATAGGATTTTGGTATAGGCAGATTATGTTCTTCTGCAAACTCTGAAAATGATTGTTTGTCAAGTAGTTTCTCTACTACATCGTTGTCAGGATAATTAAACAGGTAGTACTTACGAAGACGCTCTCTATTCTTTGATATATTTAATAGGGCACGATCATCATCGCTTAATATGACCATTTTTCTCCCAATTATTTTGCCAAGAACACACAACTCGTCGATGAACTGTTTTGAATCATAAAAAGAGAATGGAACTTTAAACCTTGCATATTTTGACCATAATACCGGACTACTTTTTAATTCATGGCCTAAAATGACCGGTATTCCGGCTCCTGCAATACTAGTTAACAATCCATTTTCTCCGATGATTAGTGCGGGGACACCTTCGTTAGCCAACTTATCAGCTATTTTTCTCATATGGTTTTTTTCTTGATTCGTTATTTCACTTATATAGATAGCAAGAATTGAGCCAACCAATAAAAAAGCCTTAACTTGATTCTAAACACCTATTTTCACTAGCTATGAATAGAGGAGATGTGTAAATCACATACATCTTTTTTGTTAGTGTTTATATTTTACCCACTATAATAATTATATGTATCTATTTAACTCTGTGATACAATCTTCTGTCACTCTATTAAATTAACTCTCTTCTGATATTCTGTTATGGCTTTATTTAATAACGTCTCTTTTTTAATTTCAAATGGTGTATTACTATCGTGAAAACTGAAGATCTCTTGTATAACATTAGTCGTGCCATCAAGGAATTCATCTAATACATTTAAAGTGGACTCTTTTAATCCTTTATTTTCTCTCAATATCCTATTCATATAAAATAATGCGAATGTATCGTGTCGTGATTCATCCGTTTCACTATTCGAAATCCCTTTTGCCATACCCGGTAAAATTCCTTTTTCTCCCAAAATTTCCTTCAGTGTTAAGAAACAGGTTCTTTTGAGCGTACCCTTCACTATTATATTTAGCAAACTGAATGCCTTTAGTTTTTCAATTGGTGAGGGATTTCTTTCCAGCCTAACCATTGTTTGAGAAAGTTTAGTATAAAGAAGTGACTTGAAGTGTGGACCATGATATTTGCTTAATTGCTGTTTATGTCCTGTAACTTCATTTGAATACCGTGAATAGAATTTAATATGCTTTGATTCATCATAAACCATTGCGGACATAAATAACTGATCTTCT
>PWFZ01000077.1 GCA_003555185.1 Balneolaceae bacterium
CTTGATGCAATCATTGTTACGACAATAGCCGTGGAGGAAGTGAGTGGGACGAAAAGCTTATTAATCTACAGTGCCTATGCTTATGAAACACTTTCCTTGGAGACTTGGAAAGAGTACTTAACAGTAGGGCAGAAGTTTGCTAAGGCTCGTAACTGTCAACACTTGGCAGCATACACAGATAATGAAAGGATTAGAAGGGTGGTTAGAAATTTTACTGGGAGTAGGGAACTCTCCTTTGTTTCAATCCCTTTATAATATTTGCTGCGTTCGAAAAATGAACACAGCATTTAAAGGAGGCTAAAATGTCAAGTGGTGGTGGAAGCTCTTCAGGTAAGGTTGATTATCCTGGATATATGAAAGATTTTCATGGAGAGATTTTAGGAACTGGTGTTAGTCCAACACAGGATGTGTTAACAGCTATAAACACTGCTTGGAATAACAGTCCTTATGCAGGGGAAGTTGCTTTCGATTCTGATGCTGATATTTCTAATTATCAGAGTAGGATTAGCATTCTTGGTGGCCTAGCAGATGGCATAGATCCTATTACCAAGTGGCAGAATTTTATTGCAGCTGCGGAATCTGGAGGAGATTTTCATACTCCTCCTGCTCCCGATCCAAATCTTGAGGATATTGATGCTTCTATTGATGCAGCTATAGAGGCTCAAAATGCTCAGATTGATGCAAGTATTGAAATAGAAGCTCTTCCTCGATTCCAGGCTGGGATGAGAGATATTAATGCAGTTCATGGATCTGCTTTTATCATCGGACAGGGTGTGATTGAATCTCAGGGCCTCAAAGAAAAGACTTCTTTTGCTGCGAACATTCGATTGGATGCTGAGAAGCAGAAAAATACTTTACGGGTGGAGAAGGAAAGATTGCGTCTGGGCCATTCAGAACTTCTCTTACGAAGGGATGAGTTAAAAACTACTGGGGTCAAGGATATCCTCCAGCTAACTATGGCTCAGTTTGAATTCTCCAAACTTGCTGCACACCTTGCTTTGGAAGGGACACGGATTAAGACTGTGATTAAAAAGGAAGAGTTGGATAGTCAACTTGAAATAGATGCAGAAGATGCTATGTGGAATCTTAACTTGTTCAAGTTTGCAAACAATGCTCTTTCAAGTATCAGTGGTGCGGCTCCTACACAGCAGGGTTCTAAGACGAATAAGTTTCAAAGTGCCTTGGGTGGAGCAGCCAGTGGTGCAGCTATGGGTGGAATGATGGCAGGAATGTCTGGTGGTGCAGTAGGCGGTCCAGTCGGGATGGCAGCAGGTGCGGCAATAGGATTAGGAGCATCATTTCTTTAAAATAGATGGAGGTATAAGATGAGTTTTTTCAACTTTATGGGACAGCGGCAGCCACACGTTATGGATGATAGTGGAGCTGGAAACTTTGGACAAAACCTGGAGCAGCAACAGCCAGGTGGAATGCAAGCTTTGGCATCAAATCCTAACTTTATCCAACTGTTGGCTGGCATAGGTGCAGGCCTTGATCCTGAGGGAATCGGAGGGGCAGTTGGAGGTCCTACAGCCCAGATGTCTCGTCATCAAGCTATGCAGCAGGCAGCTGCTAAGCAGCAGAAGAGGGATACACAGCTGATGGATCAGCTAATCGCTGCTATTTCGGGGAGAGATCCTTCACAGCTGGTTGGCCCAGTAGATGATCCAAGCACTTTTAACAAAATGTCTTTGGATGAGAAGGGGCTTCATATAGATGCCCCCTTCCCTGGCCAGGCAGCTACAGGAACAGGGGTAGGGACAGGAAGGCAAATGCCTAATGTTACTGATCCTCCGATGGAATCAAGGAGAAGTCCACAAGCTCAAGGGCAGAGAGGCGCAGGATTCACTCAACCCTCTCCTACTGGACAGAGGGATTTCTCCCCTTTTTCACGACGCCTGATAGGTTAACAGCTGCCGACCTAGCAGGCTTACATCCTGAGGATATCCAAGCATTGCTTGGACAGCAAAACATCTCCCAGGACTTGAGGCAGAGAGCAATTGGACAAGTGTTTGACGACCTCGCACAGCAGCGACAGCTTGAGGTTGGACAAGAGGAATCTCAACTTGGTAGGTGGCATGAGTTGGGGATGCAAGAGAAGGATCAAGCTCTTAGAATGGGCATTGAGCAGTATAAGAAAGCAATGACTCCGGAAGAGAAAGAGCAGCATGAAGCCCAGTTGGAGAATCTTAGAGCACGTACTGATATCACAGATGCTCAGCGCCAACAGATTGATGATGCTCTTGACAGGGAAAGATATATTCGTACAACTATTGACGGCCAAGAGGTTGACCTCTCTGCGAGTGAAGCTATTCAGTGGTATCTTGGGCAACAGGTTGATGAGGGAAATCTCAGAAAAGCAGATCTGATGAATACTAAGCGAGAGTTAGATATCGGTGCCAAGAGGATTAATACTGTGCTTACTCGCTATGGTGGGAAAGGTGCATTTGACCTCGATGATACTGGCTCTCTTACGTTTGATCCTGGGGCTGGCTACGTGGAGATGCAAAGACTTGCTGCCCAGGGTGATCAGCAAGCTATTCAAGACAAAGCTGCTGTTGATGCCGAACTTTATCGAGTCCAGTATCCTATGGGTAGGATGAAGCCTCAGGATGTTCCAGCTAGTGTTTATGAATCTTTGAAGGATGGAAAGCCTCAGGTCTTCAGAGATGAAAGCGGAAACTTTGTCTTCCAAGAAATTGATTCGTCATCTGGAGAGGTAAAACTTTTGGAGGTAGTTCCTCCTGGGCCTGATCAAAACCAGCGTGCTTCAGACGCTGTTCGACGTTTTGGGATTGAAATAGACTGAGGATTATAACTATGTTTGACTTCAAGCCTCTTGATAAAGATACTTTAAGAACACTTAAGCAGCTATCTGAAGATGAAGAAGTTGTTCATTCTGCAGAGGAGTTGACTGCTCCTGGAAGGCAACCAAGGAGGAGACCTGAACCTGAGCCAGAGCCCGAAGATGATCGCAGCTGGTATGGCCATGCTCGGGAGCATGTCCAGGATCGTGCATTTCGTGGTGGGCCCCTTGGCGGACTTGTAGAGGGCGGTCGAAGGGCGTTTGAGACTTATCAGCATGCTACTGGAGAAACTCCTGATCGCCCTTCCAGGTTTCCTGATGAGGAGATGCATCCTGCAGCTGAGAAGTGGTTACGCCCATCTTTAGACACGGCAGCTCATACAGCCCGCTCTTTTCATGAAGGAGTTGGTCGCTTCAGCCATTCTGTAGATCTGATGGCTGATATAGTAAGTGATTTAACTGGTATGGAAAAAGGAGGAGTGTTTGAAGAGGCGGCGAAACAGCACATGGAGCATGCTGATTATTGGGAATCTCGGGTGAAAGGGGATCACTTAGCTCCGGAGGTTGCTGGGGAATTCGTAGGAAGTATGCTTCCTGGGATTACAGAGTTTGCTATGAACATACCCTGGGCAATGGCTCAGGAGGGAGCACATGCTTATCAAGAAGGTGAGAATCCTCTGATTGGCGCAGTAAAAGGTGGAGTGCATCGTGCTCTTATGGGAGAACTTCTTCGCCAATCCCTACATCTCCGCCTACCTGAGCGAATGGTAGCTATGGGTGGAGTAGCTGGTGGAGAAACTGCCATGGCTGGAGGGGACTTACGAGAGATTACTCGTAATGCTGGAGTTATGGCTGGATATGCTACAACTATGAGCGGCCGAAGACCGGGCCTCCGTTTTGATAAAGATAGGAAGGGAGTAGTTACAGATGTTAGGATGGAGCATGCTAAGGCTGCCGGTCTTATTGACATTCCTCCTATGAAACGAGCGCTGAAGGCGATTGAGAAGAAGCAGCTTGAAGCCAGGGAACAATCTTATGTGAAAGAGGCTAGGAGGAAAACAGCTGAGGCTGAGAAAAGGGGTGATCCAGAAGCTGCACGTGATGCTCTTCGGGAACTTGCAGATAATCCTTATGTTTCTGAAAGTACTAAAACTGATCTTGCTAATACTTTCAGAACGCAGAAGAAGAATGATAAGATTATTCAAGATGTTGAAGCACGGCTTGGTGAAATCGACAGTTTGATTGGAAGTAATAAGTTCAAAGATGCGAGGAAAGTTGCTCGGAAGATCAAAGAGCCGCATTCCAAAGCTTATGCCCGCTACGTGATTAGAGAAGCTGAGCGGGAATTGAGGGAGGGAACTCCTCAGCCTGGTCGAGAAGGCGGTGTTGATAGGACGGGACCAGCAGCTATGGCTCGTCAAAGTGTGATTAATGAGTTCTTTCCCCCAGGTACAGCTGAGCGTCCTACTTCAATTCCAAGTGATGTTGACACTGCGCAGCAGGCAAGGGAGGTTCATCAAGCACGGATGCGCAGAGGGGAGGTTACTCCTCACGAGCCTGCTCGTCGTGCTCCTGATCCTACTGAAGTTAGGCAGAAAGCTAATCGTGAATTTGCCGACTCCGTCCGAGGGTTACCAAAGGAAAGTTTTGATCTGTTGGTTAAAGAAGTTGACCAGATCAGGAGGGACAATCCTGAGGATTCCTACGTTAAGGACATGGTTGATATTGTAAGGAATGAGCAGATTAGGAGGGAGCGAACTAATGAGTTGGAGCTTCTCTTGGAAGAAGGTGCTCCTCCTGCTGTCCCACCTGATCAGAGAAGTCCGTTGCCGCAGCCCCCTGTTGTTGATCGAAGAATGGAGAGAGAGCTAAGGGAATCAGATATTGAGGCGGAGAGAAGGAGAGAAGTTACCAGTCCCGAAGCTCGGCGAGAGCATACGGAGGCTGAAAGGGTTAGGAAGAACTTGGAAGGCCAAGAGCATAGGAAGCGAGCTGAGGATTTAAGAAGGACATTGGATAATGCTGTTAAGAGTAAAAGGGGGGAGCCTACTCCTCCACCTGAACCTACTCCGCCTGCTGCTGCCGGTCCAAAAGCAGATGTTCAACCTTTGCATCCTACTCCTGAACCAAAATATACTCCAGGCCAAAGTGTTAATGTAAATATTCCTACTATAGACGGAAAGCCTATAAGAGGAGTAAATGATTCTACTTTTGCTGAGATAGACTCTGTCATGGGTAGAAGTGAGACTCTCTTTGATTGGAATAGAAACTTTCCAAAGATGCGAAAGCATATAGAAACTACTTATGGTAAAGAGGCATTAGATAATGTTGATAGGTGGACAAAAGAACTAACAACTGGATTAGGGCCGATTCAAAAGGATATAAATAAAGATACTCGAATTTACGATGATGCCACTGCTTTTATTTATGCTTTTCAGCATCTGAAGAATGAGAGAGAAGTTCCTCCAGCAGAAGGAAGAAGGCCTGACCTTCGTGTGGTTGAAGGAAAGACTGATCTATCTGATGCAGAGATACGGATGGTGGAGAAAGTTAGTGATCCTTTCGGCCTGGCTGAGAGAATGGGAGATGTAAGACCCGCAGCTGAAAAGGACTTGGAAAAAGATCTTGAGCCTAAGAGAGAAACTGAACCGCCTCCACCTAAGGAAGTGGCAGACATAAAGCCTCCGGCCGAACAGGAGTTGGACCGAGGATTGGAACGAAGAGAGGC
>PWFZ01000461.1 GCA_003555185.1 Balneolaceae bacterium
CCGAATGGGGCTGGGTGTCAAAACTAATAATTAGTATATCGGCGTAAGATATCACCAAGCATTATTAGGTTACTTATCTTGCCAAATAGATCCGAGCTCTGTTGTTGCGAAGATATCTCTGCTATGGTTAATGGGTTCAATCTTTGTAAGTAAATTCTTAATAAAATAGATCCGAGCTCTGTTGTTGCGAAGGTGTGCCTCTGCTATGGATAGTGGGGTCAGCCTTTGGTAATTTTATCTCTTTCCAAATAAACCCGAGCGTTGTTGTTGCGAAGGTATACTTCGCCCCCTCGTATTTACTCAAAAACTTAAATGAATTTGTAGCCTCGGGGGATGTATGTTTGGCTCAATCAACCCTCGGAATAAATTCCGAGGGTACGATGTCGGTCGCCCCCGAATGGGGCTTTTGTGCATCACAAATAAGTAGTAATTCGGCGTATTTCAATACCAGGCATAACTTGGATATTGATCTTATAATCAACGAACTCCCTCCATGAATAAATTCATAGGGAATCCCTCGAATTCCCCCACAGACCCCAAAGAACTCACAGCCTCGGGGATGGTTTAAGGCGATCCATATCCCCACCTTGAGCTCCTAGCGGAGCAGTTTCAACTGCGAAAAAATTGAGCAAATAGTATATTAATTATGATTCGAAAACAACCCGGCCTCTGATTCGGGGAGGCGTACTGTTTTCAGTTCATACCCCAACCCTGAAAGGGTTAAATATGATTAGCCCCGGGCAAAGCCCGGGGTAACGAAGCGCAATATATCCCCCATCGGCAATAAAGCTCACAACGGTTCAGTATCTATTTCCGATGGGTAAATCGACATACCCCAATCAACGAGTCCCTTCCATGAATTAATTCATGGGGAAACCCCCTCGTATTTACCAAAGAACCTCAATGAACTCACAGCCTCGGGGGATGTGTGTTTGACTCAATCAAACCCTCGGAATAAATTCCGAGGCTACGATGTCGGTCGCCCCCGAATGGGGCTGGGTGTCAAAACTAATAATTAGTATATCGGCGTAAGATATCACCAAGCATTATTAGGTTACTTATCTTGCCAAATAGATCCGAGCGTTGTTGTTGCGAAGATATCTCTGCTATGGTTAATGGGTTCAATCTTTGTAAGTAAATTCTTAATAAAATAGATCCGGACGTTGGTGTTGCGAAGCAGTGCTTCGCCCCCGAATGGGGCTCTGGCGTATCACAAATAAAGAGTATTTAGACCGCAAGAAAGCTCCCTCTCCTTGAGAAGAGGGTCGGGTGAGGTGGAAATAGGCCGGACGCGTTAAATTCTTGCGCCACCGCTAAGCAGATAGAGAACTGCCATTCTCACGGCAACCCCGTTGGTTACCTGATTCAGAATTACAGCGCGATCGCTATCAGCTACATCACTCTCCATTTCTACCCCGCGGTTTATGGGGCCGGGGTGCATAATCATGAAATCCGGATATTTTTCCAGGTGATCCATCTTAATTCCAAACGTATCATGATACTCCCTCACGCTTGGAAACAGATCCGTTCCGCCACCAATTCGCTCCATCTGTATACGAAGCGCCATGGCAATATCGCACCATGCAAGGGTTTCATCCAGATTATGGGAGACATTTACGCCAAGGGCACTCACAAATTTCGGAATCAGTGACTTAGGCCCGCAAACCGTGACTTCCGCACCTACTTTTATCAACCCAAGAATATTGGATCGTACAACCCGGCTGTGAGAGATATCCCCGATAATGGCTATTTTCTTACCGGCCAGATCAGGATAAATTTGCTGCATAGTGAACATATCGAGCAGTGCCTGAGTGGGATGCTCATGGGCTCCATCTCCGGCGTTGATAATCACTGCATCCACGCATCGGGTGAGAAAATGAGGCACCCCGGGACTTTCGTGCCGCGATACCACCATATCAATTTTCATGGAACTGATGTTACGGATAGTATCCTTTAACGACTCCCCTTTTTTAGCGCTTGAAGTCCCTGATGAAAAGTTCACCACATCTGCGCCCATTCGTTTTTGTGCCAGTTCAAACGAGAGCCGTGTGCGCGTGCTGTTTTCGTAAAAAAGATTTACAATGGTTTTATCGCGGAGTGTTGGAATTTTTGGCACAGGTCGGTCCAGCACTTCACGAAAGGTTTTCGCCTGTTCCAGCACGTATAAAATATCTTCAGCGGAATAATCCGCCAGACCAAGAAGGTGCTTCTGTTTAAAGTTGTACTCTTCCAAATTTGGTTTACTCATCTGACCCCTCCGTTTCAACTACATAAACACCGTCTTCACCATCAAGATCTTTCACTTTTACACGTACTTCTTCATTTGCGTAAGTGGGAACCGTCATGCCCACAAAGTCGGCAGAAACCGGCAGTTCCCGGTGACCACGATCTACCATGCAGCAAAATTTAATACTTCTTGGGCGGCCAAATGCCATTAAGGCATCCATCGCAGATCGAACCGTACGTCCGGTATAAAGCACATCATCAACCAAAATAACGTCGCGGTTATATAGATCGAACGGAATTTCTGTGACCTTTACTTCGGGCATTTTCAGTTTAGTGCGAAAATCATCCCGATAGAATGTCACGTCAAGCACGCCAAAATCAGGTTTTACACCAAACTGTGCGTCTATAATGTCTAAAATTCGTTTCCCCATATAGACCCCCCTGGTTTGCATACCAATGATTGCGGGTTCAGATGGGTCATCAAACGGTTCAAGAAACTGATGGGCAAATCGCATGTATGTGCGATTTAAATCCTCTGCCGTCATGATTTTAGATTCTTTCAAAAAGATACCTCGGTGTGATTTTTGTATGTAAAAATAGGGTTAGCAGACATCGTTTACAATTTCAATTGTGTGATTTTTTAATCCGCCCCAAAGTGAATGATTCGGGCCCATATTCTGTGGTAATAATTCTCATATAAGGCCTTAAGGTTTCTTATCTTTACGGTCATTTTTCAACCGAAATTTTCCATGTCTCCTCAAAGAAAGACAAAAATCTTTTTAATCATTGCCATCGCAATGATTGCATTCAATTTACGTCCCCCGATTACATCCATTGGTCCGCTAATTTCTGAAATTCGTTCGGACACCGGTCTGTCGAATACCGCGCTTGGAATGATCACCACCCTGCCGATTCTGGCCTTCGGAATTATCTCTGTATTCACCCCCGTTTTCACCAGACGATTTGGCACGGAGGGAACCATGGCAATGGCATTGGTAATCCTCACGGGAGGAACCTTGCTTCGGGTTATCCCCGGTTCGTTTCCACTTTTTGCCGGAACCATTATCCTTGGCGTTGGAATTGCGCTTGGAAACGTACTTTTGCCGGGAATTGTAAAGAAAAAATTCCCTGAAAAAACAGGATTGGTAACCGGCATCTATTCCAGCGTATTGGGATTGGGTGCGGCTTTAGCTGCCGGAGTCAGTGTACCCCTCAGTGAAGGCGCAGGACTCGGCTGGCGGCTATCTATTGGAGTGTGGGCGATCACTTCGTTCCTGGCCCTGTTGGTGTGGCTTCCTCAGCTCAGAAACAATTTCCAGGTTGTCGCAAAACGATCACTCAAAAGTTCTCTCAATCAGCTTAGTAAATCAAAAGTGGCTTGGCATGTGGCCCTCTTTATGGGAGTTCAGTCATTCACATTCTACATCATTATTACCTGGCTTCCCGAGGTTTTACAGGATCGTGGAATTTCTGCGATTCACGCCGGGTGGCTCGTTTCACTTTGTCAGGGAATGGGAGTGGTTGGTACCCTTGTTATTCCCACCTGGGCCTCCCGTTTGCGAACTCAGCACCTGCCGGTAATGATACTGATAGCACTTGAGGTAATCAGTCTTCTCGGTTTGATGGTACCAAACACTACCCTTGTAACTCTGTGGGTGTCCATATTAGGATTCAGCATGGGCGGCAGTTTTGGACTGGCCCTGCTCTTCATTGTTCTTCGTACAAGAGATACCGATTCGGCGAATGAACTCTCCGGAGTTTCCCAATCCGTGGGATACACTCTTGCGGCAACCGGACCCGCCATTTTCGGGGCACTTTTTGATCTGACCCAAACCTGGACTATTCCACTTGGTCTGCTTTTAGTGCTCAGCTTTATTAAAATATGGTCTGGCTGGGAAGCCGGTAAACATGAGTATGTTTGATGGAGGCGGACAAGCTGTCCAAAAAGGGTGTGTGTGTGTGTGTGAAAGAAATTTCTAATTATTTAAGTCATACCGGACCCCGACCCGGTATCTCCTGCCTTGTTTAGAGACATGAGATCTCGCTGACGCGTTCAAAAAATGAGCGTCCCGAAAGCGAGTTCGGGACTGGATGACACCCTTTTTGTACAGCCTCGTACTGATTGAACTTTGAAATAATAATAACCTTTTGGCGGACAAGCTGTCCGCCGTACTAACAGTAACCTTTAAGCGGGCAAGCTGCCCGCTGTACTTTTAAAAAAACTCACATGAAGAATCGCGCTTTTTTTCTGGATCGTGACGGAACACTGAATGTAGATTACAATTTTGTTCACACAAAAGAGGAATGGACCTGGTGTGATGGCGCCATTGAATCTATTCGATGGATGAATGAGAATAACTTTAAGGTCATTGTGGTGACCAATCAGTCGGGGATTGCCCGTGAGCGATATACCGAACAGCAGGTTGATGAGCTTCATCACTGGGTAGACAAAGAGCTGGAAAAGCAAGGGCTTCACATTGACCTGTGGCTGATGGCACCCCACCATCCGGAATATGATATCGCTCCCCACCAGTTTCCACCAGAAGATCGCAAACCCGACACCGGTATGTTCGAAAAAGCAGATGCCCGGTTTAATATCGACTTCTCCCGCTCCTACATGGCCGGTGATAAACTGTCGGACCTGAAACCGGCTGTGGAACTGGGAATCAAACCCTTTTTCATCCGCTCACGCCACGAAAAAAATCAGGACAAGGAGTGGCTGCAAAAGCACGGGATTGATGAATTTGACCGGCTGCTGGATGCGGTGAAGACGATTGGCGAATGAGGGAACCGGAAAAGTGAGTTTGTGGGCTGAGCTAAAGTCCCCCTTTGAAGGGGGCGAGTGAGCGCAAGCGAGCTGGGGGATGATTGGGAAAGCTGTCATGTCGCTTTTGAAGTTGCTCATCGAACCGAGAAACAGACAAACAGAACAACCGATGAACCGAGAAAGTAATTGTGAGGTGGGATAACTCCCCCTTAGTAAAGGGGGACTGAGGGGGATGTTCATCCATTAATTATTCCAGGTAAATAAACCTTTCTTGATTTACCAGAGTTGTTCAATTTCATTTTATCTACACTTTTTATACATGTTTTAAGACCCATCTAACACCCCTCTAAATCTCCCCTTATTAGGGGAGACTTTTACCCCCTTCAAAGGGGGACCTCAGCCCATCCTCCCACTCTGTTTAAAAGGGAACCACCGCTTTTACCCGGTAATAAAAATCAACATCCGCATCGGTGAAGAGTTCTTGTGCGGGCTGGGCAACGCCAAGGGCGTGGGAGAAGCCAACGCCAAAC
>PWFZ01000446.1 GCA_003555185.1 Balneolaceae bacterium
CAGACACAGAAGCAATTGTAAATGAAGCTGAGTTTGCACCACTGATCGGCCGGCCGTCTTTTGTCCACTGAACAGAATCGGAAGAGTCAATCCTGTGGGAGTAGTCGAAGCTGAACGCCTGCCCGGCTTCGAGGTTTACGGTTTCATGATTTCCAAAATTCTTTTGGGGTGCAAACTCATACTCATCTACATTATTCAGAAAATGGTCATGGTGCTCCAGCAAATCCCTGAATGTGAATTTGTTATTCTGAAGCCTTATCTCTTCATACGTTGTGATTTTTGTCATCCATTCGGGAATTGGGCCTGATAGGTTATTATCGTTTGCATGTAACCTGCTGTGCCCCCCCGTATAGTTTCCGTTTGAGTCTTTATTATTCTCATAGATGCTTTCCCAGCTTTCAGGAATCGCCCCCTCAAAATTATTATTATTAATTAGAATCCACTGTAATGAACTTGACCTCCAGTCTACATCGGGAAGTGTTCCTGAAAACTTATTATCGGGTATTCTAAAGTGTCGGACACGAGTTCCCTCAGCAAGTATCTTTGGGAATGCCCCCTCAAATCCAACATCCCTAAATGTTACCAGTATAATACGTTCTAGTTTCTGCATCCATTCAGGCATCGGACCGGAAAAATTATTATGGCTAATATTAAAGGCACCTACATAAGCGTAGTATTGTCCTTTTACTGATAGATTGTTTGTGTCACTTGACGGCGCTGTTATTTCACCTTCAAATTCAGGTATAACACCTGATAAATTATTTAAACCTATACTAAATTTACTAATTCGACTGTTCTTTCCTGAGAAATAGTCCATTGGAAATTCTCCGGTAAAATTATTCCGGCTGAACACTGCATAGTGAATATCTTCGGCTTTCGGAAAAATTGGCACTTTACCTTCAAGTTGATTACTGTCCATTTGAATATTTCTTATAGAAGGCCAGTTTTCCCAATCTTTTGGAACTTCACCTATATAGCCATTACCATCGCCATGACCATTTGCAAGCTTTAACCACCTTAGATTCACTAGTCCTCCCCAACCATCAGGAAGTTCACCACCCATTGCATTCGAGCCTCGCTGGTTGTCTAAAAATATTCCCACTAATGATTTACATTCTCCTATTTCAGAAGGGAGTGTTCCTGTAAGACGTTGTGATCGTATTTCCAAAAGTTCCAGAGATGCCATATTCCCGATAGTTTTGGGAATAGATCCACTGAATGTATTAGTGTGTGTAAATCTCTTTCCACTAAAACTACAACCTCCCGGACAGTGGTTATGCCGACCTTCATACCATGAAGTACGACTGTCCAAGTCAATTTCTCCTTGCTGCCCGGCAAGACTTAGCCTTTTCAGCTTTCTCCAATTGCCTATAGACTCAGGAATTTCTCCTGACAAATTATTATGCTTAACATTGAATCGATCTGTAAGTTGACGGAGATTTCCTATACTTTCCTGAAGTGTGCCGGTTAAATTATTTCCTTCAGTTTCTCCTTTTCCCGAATACTTAACGGCACTCATATTAATACCCGTAACCCGAAGTTCCCCATTGATTTCTTCTACCAATACACCTACAGGGGCATCATCATAACCTCCAAGCTGGAGCGATACATCGCCATTATTCCATCCATCCTGATGCGTCCAGTTAGCACCATCTGTTGATGCATAAAGTTCAGAAAGAGCAATTTCATCTCCTTTACGGCTGTCCATATCCTGGGACAACCCCTGTACAGAGAAGAGAGATAATGCAAATAACAGGGCGGTAAATTTGGCGGTTGTCATAATCAATAAATTTTTGAGAACCCTAATGATACACAAATTAGTCAGGTACTTTTATTTTAACCCGGCCGGCATTGTTAACCTCTCGGCATCTCAGTGCCGCCTGCCGGGCTGTTCTGTTTACACGTTTTTATTAAGACAAATCAAAAGCAGTAGTGTTACGGAATGAGCATCAAATAATTAAAATTTTTTAATATTTCTGAAATACAGGGGCCGGGAATTTTTTAAAGTCCTCCCGGTGCAAGCCGTAAGCAAGCAACTGTAACACATGTATCATTAGATTGTTCCAATAATTCTTACTCCAACTAAAAGTTATGTTGTTCTTGGTGGAATAATCAATTTCCCCATCCTAACTTGATGATATCCCATGGTTTATTTTTAAACTCAGGCATCAAATGGCTCCGGGCAAATTAACAGGCCAAAACTTTCACTCTAACCTGTGTTTGATTATAAATCAGGCCAAAAAGTAAATGTTTATCAAACCAGGCTTAAATAATTTAGACATTAAATCCCTCTCTATTAATTAAATAGAGAGGGAAATAGGGTGAGTCGGAACTCAGATCCTAAATTATTTAAGCGGTGAGTAAGGCAAACAACCTTTTTTGGCCAGCCTCCCGGGAGTGGTAGTCATAAGAATTTTAAGGTCAAATAATGCTCAAAAACTCCGCTTCAACCACCTCTGAATTCGCTCCGAGTTCAAAAAATGAGCCCTCCCTGAAAAGGAGGGGATTTTTTGAATTCAATACAGAACATTATTAATCAAACTCAGGTTTCTAATAATACTCGAATAATCGGCGATCCGAAGGGTTACTAACCCCGACAAGTTTCGAATGAGAGGCATTGAAACCGACAGGATTTCTTGCTTTGCTGCAACTTCATCCTTCGGTTTATTCCAATCTAGTCCCTTAAGATAAAAAAGCCTGATGGTTTTTTGGGTACAAATTCACTCGCGTCCTCTTTCAAATAAACCCTGCAAACCCGAATAAGAGCCCCGGATTTATGAAAAATTGAGAATTCTCTACCCAATCACTTAATGCCTGAAACCAACCGGCTGCAAAGGCTAATGCTCAAGCTGATTGTGAACAGCCGGCCTTACCGGCAGCGCCTTGTTCTCAATAATCCGGCCCAGTGTATCTGAGGCCATAAACTCAACATCGGGCCACCTTTTCAGCACTTTCGTAAGCACTGTTTTCAGACCCCTGAGGTTCCTGTCTCGGTTCCCTTCATCCAGAAAACCTACATAGTTTAACCTGTGAGAGGAGATAATGGCCGGTTTGTTCCAGAAAAAAGCCGTCGAAACACCTTTCAGACAATCGTCTATGCAGTCGAACTCCCGGCCTTTTTTGGCAGGTTCGAAACTGCAATTTCGGATCAGGTAGTATTGGCCCAGGTCGTTTCTATCTCCCAGGTGGTGACGCACCATCTCCCGTTTATTACCATTCAAAAGAGGCAGTTTCTGATACTTCATGCCCTGGAAATAACGAACTCCCTCCTGATACAAAGCCCAGTTGAGCTGACTGCTCCAGATAAAATTTGTAGCAATGAAAGACATAGACTTATAGCCGAACAGTTTTTCAAACAGCCTTAGGCCATTCCGGATAGTGTCCTCCAGGGCGGGCAGATCGTTTCTGCTTTCCATATCAAAAGAGGCCTGAATACTCCGCTTCATTTCCGGGTATATATCATTGCTCAGCCCCCAGCACCGATAATTGAAGGCGTCCCTGAAATGATGTATATCTTCATGAAGAAGCCGCAGCCAGTATTTCACATTCAGATGTTCTTTTCCATGCGACTGCGGATGAAAGAGTCCGGATTCATCTGCCGACTTCCACAGATCCAGACAACGGGCGTGTTTCGGATATCTTTTAAAGGTCTCCGTAATCGGCTCGCAAAAATATTCACTAAATCCTGACTCTCTTATTCTATCGAAATCCGGATTACTCACCACTGTATTGGCCGTAATGACCGGATGGTTTCCCTGATGATCCTTAAAGCCGGACAGCAGATCAAAAAGAAACTCCAGATCGTTTTCACTTGCCAGGGAATCGTAGCGGCAGTAGGGGCTCTTATCAACCGGCCCGCCTTTGCCGAGCAGTTTATTATACGCTTCAGCGGAAGGCATGCGAATGCTTCCCCAGTCGTCCGACTCGATCACTACAATTTTCCTTCCGGTTCTCCAGCCCGGCCTGTTGATCAGATGCTGAGCAATTCTTCGTTTGATCGTCGATATCATTCTATTTCCCGCTGCGGCGATTAAACAATTATATCTTCTCTTTATAAATTTTTTCTGCTTTATGATCAAACGAAACCCCTGTTTCTTCCCGGAGCATCATATCCACCATCCAGTCCTGCTCATAAAATTTGCCGGGGTGCCAGTTCATCTCCCCGTCCCAGTAACCGGTGCAGGCGTCGGTCATATCGCAAAAGCCATAACTCAGTTCCGAAATCACATACCTGCCGTTGTGATTCAGAAAGTCGTAGGCAACCGCCTGTAGCTGCAGTTTTTTGGTCAGGTCGAGGGCTATTTCGATCACCTCTTCGGGAAAGTGGTGCTTCTCGAACTCCGGGTAGCCGCTGCCCGATGCGCGGAAGTCGTTCTCCCTTACTCTGCGCTTTACGGCAAATGCCTTTCCGTCAACCACATTTACGCGGATGTCGTGATCGTTATCGGGAATAAAGTCCTGGAAATAGATATAACCCTTCTCGTTGCCGATTACCTTGGCAAACTCGGTGCTATATCCCAGGCGAACCACGCCTTTCAATACATCATAGAACCGTGCTTTTCCAATCCTGAATTTTCGCAGTCGTTCTCTCAGGTTGGAAACGGCATCATATTGGCGAAACCCCGATCCAAATGCCTTCCTTATCATTTTTTTTGCGCTCCGGCGATCTCTTACCAATCGCACATGATCGGATCCTGACCCCCTTCGCAGTTTAAACACTTTTGGGAACCCGGACGTATCCACCCAATCGAATGCCTCTTTCTTTTCGTAGAACACATAGGATGGTGCCATGGGAGCATCCACGGCCTCCAAAAGGTACTTCTGGCCCACCTTGTCATCGAAGTGCCAGCAGGCGCGAAAATCGGGAAACACCTTTTTTCCGGCCGTCTCCAGTGAATAAATAAGCTGTTTGGCAAAAAGCACATCCTTTGGATTGGCCTGGTGAAAGTGCCACATCAGCGCGGTGCAATCATCCAGATCCCGTACGATATCACTGCTATAGCAGTTAACCAGTTTATAGGGAATTTTATTCTCTTTGCAATATTGGATCCATCGGCTGCTGAACCCTTCTTTTCTGTGGTGAATAGCTATTTTCATGATCTCAGTGTTTTGATGAGTACATCCCGGTGTGCTTCACAACGTGTAAGGTTTAGTAACAATCTTTTCTTTCTCTCAGTAAGTAATGAAGGCGCAAGGTTTCTGTTTCGGAGGGCGTGCAGTATCCGTATCGAATGAGGCTCAATATAGCTGCTGTAGAGCCGGCGGGAGCTTGAACAGTACTCCTCGAATCTTACATTAAGTAATTGATCATCACCGATAATCCGGTTCAAATCCTTCATTTTTGCATCAAATCCTTCCTTCTCCTCAGGTGTGAGCTCTCGCAAGCCCGCCTTTTCCGCATTTTGGACGAAGGGGTGAATTTTGAATTCCACTCCCTCCCCTGAAATTTCCAGTTCGGCTATTATACCCATGTGCCACGGGGTTACCGATTCGGTATAGGGTCTGTCAAAAA
>PWFZ01000420.1 GCA_003555185.1 Balneolaceae bacterium
CGGGGTGCTGAGCCGGGTGACAGCATCATTGTTACCAAAGAAACGGCATTAACATCTTCTTCCATTCTTGGAATGAGCTTTCCGGAAACCGTGAAGAATAAACTGGGGACTGAGATTTATGAAGCAGCATGCAAGAATTTCTATCGCACAAGCTCACTGGAGGATGCGGTGTCGGCCGGTGAAATTCTCCAGAAAAATGTTGAGCTGAAGGCGATGCACGATGTAACGGAAGGTGGTATGCTGGGCGCGATTTATGAATTGGCCTGTGCATCCGGTTGCGGATTTACGGTTGACAGTGAGACATTGCCTGCCGGAGAAGCCCAGCTGAAAATCACAGAGCTTTTCGGTATTGACCATCGCTTATGTGTTGGGGCCGGTTCAATGATTATGGCTGTAAAACCGGGTTGCGAAGAAACATTGATTAATCACCTTAAAAGTAAGTCGATCAGGGCAACCGTTGTGGGCCAGATGGGCAAAAAAGAAGAAGGTTTTAAACTGATTGAAAACGGAGAAGAAAGGGATTTTATATTTGATGAGAAAGACCCCTATTGGGAAGCTTTTTTTAAAGCAGTAAATGCAGGCTGGAAATGACTATCGGAAAGAAAATTTCAGGCGGGCTGTATCTGGTGCTAAATCCGGATATGGGCCGAACCATATTACTTGAAAAACTTGAACACGCATTAAACGGCGGTGTGGAGATCGTACAGATCTGGAATAACTGGCCCGAGTCGTTTTCGGCAAGCGACAAGAAAGATCTTATATCAGATATTACCGATATCTCTTCACGATTTGATGCAGCTGTATTAATAAATGAAGAGTGGGAATTGCTTAAAGAAACAGGCCTTGATGGTGTGCACTTTGATGAATTCCCGGAAAATTTCGATTCTATAAAATCAGAAATTAACAGAGATTTTATTACAGGAATAACCTGTGGAAACGATTTGAAAATAGTTCAACAGGCAGTTGAAAATGGTGTAGACTATATATCATTTTGTTCAATGTTTCCATCTGCTTCAGTAAGCAGTTGTGAAATAGTGTTGCCCGAAACAGTACGTAAAGCCCGGCAAATGACGCAGCTTCCGCTCTTTGTTTCGGGTGGAATTACCCCTGAAAATTTAACTCAGCTGAAAGATTTGAATATTGATGGTGCGGCTGTTATATCCGGCATTATGAATTCAGATGCACCCAAAAAATCAGCCATGGATTACAAAAATATTCTCGAAAAATTAAAAAGAACATCATGACAGAATCATTTGCCAAAAAATTATGCTGCCCGATTGATAAACACGATTTGGACATTAGAATCTTTGTAAAACATGAGAGCGGAGAAATTCTTGAAGCCCTGCTCACCTGCAAAGAGTGCAGCCGTTATTACCCGGTCATTTATGGAGTGCCAATTATGACACCCGACGAATACAGGGATAAATCGCTTGAAGAACCAGTAATGAAAAAATGGAATCTGAACCTGCAGTCAGGGAAACAGGGTTCATTTCAGCTCGAAGAGAATTCATCAACATAGGCTCAGGAATAAAAGTGCACGAGTTCATGTTGAATGCCTTTTCAATTCTTTTAAGAAAAATGCCGAAGAGATTGAGAAATAATAGCAGATTGTGAAACAGCTTTTCTTTTAAGTTCGTTATAAAAGTGATAGAACATAAACTCACTATCACCTCTAATTTTAAAACCAACAGAATGATGAAGCCTATCAATATTTACGGAGAAATTGGCAGGGATATCGACCTGGAAGCGTACGAACAGTTAGAAAAAGCGTGCAGCTTACCGGTCTCTATTTCCGGGGCACTGATGCCTGATGCCCATGTTGGCTACGCCCTTCCCGTTGGAGGAGTGGCAGCTTTGGATAATGCGGTGTCTCCCGCTTTTGTTGGTTTTGATATCGCCTGCAGAATGAAAATGAGCATACTTGATATCAAACCGGACGTTTTTGAAGAGGAGAGGAAATCGCTGGCAAAAATTCTGGAAGGGGTAACCAGTTTCGGTGTCGGATCAGATTTTTCTGACGGTAAACGGGATCACCGGGTTATGGATGACCCCCGGTGGAACGAGATTAAAAAGGCCAAAGAACTGAAAGACAAAGCCGCAAAGCAGCTTGGAAGCTCCGGTGGCGGAAATCATTTTGCCGACCTGATGACCGGTGAAGTAACAGAAGAGAAAGAGTGGCTCCCGCTCAGGAAAGGAGATAAATTTGTAGCACTTCTCACACACTCCGGGTCTCGCGGTACAGGCTACCAAATCGCCAGCCACTACAAGGATCTGGCCGAGAAAAAAACTCAGAAAAAATACAAGGGAATTTCAAAAAACTACGCGTGGCTTTCACTCGATGATGAAGATGGGGCAGAATATTGGGAAGCCATGCAGCTAATGGGCGACTATGCCAGTGCCAACCACGAGTTAATCCACAACCATTTTTCCAAAGGTTCCGGGCTTCGAATTCTTCAGGAATATGAAAATCATCACAATTTTGCCTGGAAGAAAATGGGGAGTAATGGTGAGAAAATGATCATTCACCGCAAAGGAGCCACCCCGGCTGAAAAAGGAGTTGTCGGTATCATACCCGGCTCTATGGGGACATCATCATACCTGGCAGAGGGGCTTGGAAACGAGAAGGCTCTATGGAGCAGCGCTCACGGTGCCGGACGGACCTCGTCCAGAACACAGGCCAAAAAGAATCACGACGTTAAGGCGTACCGCGAATTTTTAAAAGAAAAGGATATTCTGACCATCGGTGTTGCCAAAGATGAAACCTACCAGTGTTATAAAGATATTGACAGGGTTATGGCTTTGCAGGAAGGAGTGCTCGTAAATTCAGTGGCCAAAATGAACCCCCGCGTTGTAGTTATGGCCGGGGGCCGACGAAGCGATGATGGCGATTAAGGACTTTAAAGCTTGATCCGAAAATACAGGCTATTGATTCGGCAGTAACTCAATTAAATTGCCATACAGAATTAGGCTAATTAGGAACAGTTGATTCAGGAATACGCTTTTTAGACACCCCAGCTCTTCTCAACTTGTACAATCAGAGAGTTATAGCGCGAATCATTCCGAATTGGGCTCAGAACTTTGGGGAAATAGTAACGGCACATCGGAGTGGTGAAAGGGCCAAAATTATCCACTTTTTCGAAAAGGCTAAAAGCATCATCATGATTGCCCAAGGCAGATTCCACCAGTCCTGCACAAAAATAATCCTTGCTGTTTTTAAGCTCTTCGAAAAGGTCGTTTGCTTCCTTCTTTTTACCCATTGCAACTTTTGCCAGCGCTAAAACCGCCCAAACTTCAGAATTAACCGGAGACCCCTTTGGAACTATCAATTCCAGGGTTTGATTCAAGATAAATTCGGCTTCTGAATATTTTCCGAGATGATAAAGGCTGAGGCCTTCCACAAATAGTGAGAGGCTAAATTCAGGCCGAATTGTTCGTGCACTTTCTGATTCTTCCAAAGCTTCTTGATACATGCCGTTTGCGAGATAAATAACACCGAGAAAAACCCGCGTATAAGGTGAGAGGGGATCCAGCCTGGCCGCACGTTCTGCCGGTTCAAGCCCACCTGCAGCATCACCCAAAACCATTCTGACCCATCCAAGCCAGTTGTAAGCCTCCGGGTAGCCCGGCTGAAGTTCTATACATTTTTCAAGTGCTTCAACCGCATCCGGCCCTTTTTGATGGTAGGAGTGATATATGCCAAGTGAACAGTATGCCTCACCCAGGGCGGGATTAAACTTCAGGGCTTTTTGTATCGCCTCTAAAGGATCTGATTCTCCATCAACGGATGCATAATTATACCATTTAAGTAGTACAAGGGATTCGGCAAGGCCAGCCCATGCATTGGCATATTCAGGGTCTTTGTTGAGTGACTCCCGAAAAAGAGTATGAGATTTAAGGATACTCTGCTCGGTTCTTTGGCTTAAATGCGACCTGCCCTGTGAGTACAAAAGATAAGCATCAAGATTTTCTGTAGGCTTTTCATCTACCAGATTTTTTTCAAGAGTTGTCAGCTCGTCCCGGAGGCTGCCGGTGATTTTTCTGGCCAGTTCACTTTGGATATCAAAAAGATTTTCAGCCGTGAGCTCTCTGTCGTACGTCCCTGCCCACCTGATTTCTTTAGATCCGGTATCAATCAGTTGTATTGTCAATCTAATTCGACCGAAAATTTGTTGAATGCCTCCTTTTATTACTGTTCCCACGCCTAATTTTAGAGCAATCTCTTCAATGGGAACTCCTTCATGATTTAAACGTCTCATTGAATCAATTGAAATGATCAACAGATCATCAATTCTAGATAATTTTGTGATCAGGTCGTTCTGGATACCTTCGGTAAATGGTGTTAATTCATCCTTTTTCATGTAGTCTATGAAGGGAAGCACAGCAACAGCTTTTTTATCAGGTTCAGAAGCTTTATTAATCTGAGCTTTTTCCAATTCCCTGTTTTTATGTACGCTGTTTAGAATTTCTTTAAAGCGCGGATTCTTTTTGATTGGCTTTAATATATCCGTGTAAAGATGGTGAATAGAAAGTGTTTCCCAATCATCCCAATATTCAACCTGTTGAAAATGCTCTAATGCCCGATCTATGTCCCCTAGAGCAGCATAAATCAGACCTGCGGAAAAGGAGTCTCCTTTTTCCTTCAGATTATTTAGAATTAGATTAGCCTTGTCTATCTCATTGATCATTATGTGGCAAAGTGCAAGTGTGGCAAGAGGTCCGTTCCCTGCCCAGGGAGTTGACAGGTTTTGAAGAGCCAATATTGCTTCTGAATATCTTTTCAATTCAAAAAGTGCCAATCCGTGATAAAAAGCCGGTGTTCCCCAATCTGGTTGAAGTTCTACAGCCCGCAGAGCTTCAAGAAAAGACTTTTCAGGGTATCCATTGTACAGGTATGAAGCGGAAAGATTGCTCACCGCTTCCGGAGACAGTGGATCTAAATTCACGGCTTTTTTGGCGCTTTCAAGAGCTTTTACGGGCTGGCCCAAAAGTTGGTAATTCCAGCTCAGCCAGTTGTGTGCTTCGGCATAGCCCGGTTGCAACTCCACTGCACGTTTTA
Organism: Balneolaceae bacterium; assembly: GCA_003555185.1. Taxonomy (GTDB): domain Bacteria; phylum Bacteroidota; class Rhodothermia; order Balneolales; family Balneolaceae; genus SW132. Next base: position 5,057 of record PWFZ01000420.1, read on the forward strand.
GCTCGCGTATGGCAGCTGATCCCCGGTGCTGGTTAGAGTACAACAGGCCAAGTGAAGCATGAGCCGCTGCAAGGTTTGGGTCGAGGTTAAGAGCATGATTAATTGCCTCTTCGGCACGGGGTAGTGTACTTCCTTTTTCTGCATGGCCATAATCGTATTGAAGGGCGAGCGCATCTGCCAGGCCTACCCATGCCAGGGCATACTTTGGATCTTGCTCAACAGCACTTTGGAAATATTCAACCGCTCGTTTTATCCCCTTTTCGGTACGCTGATCGAGCTGTCTTCTGCCGTATGTGTAAAGCCGGTGAGCTTCAAGGTCATCAGTAGGTGCCCATTCAGTTACTCGTTTTTTTTCACTCGGCGTAAGTTTTGCTTTCAGAGTGTCTGATATTTTCAATGCCAACTCACTCTGAATATCAAAAAAATGTTC
>PWFZ01000066.1 GCA_003555185.1 Balneolaceae bacterium
GACTTCGGCAGGCAGGCCTCTAAGACTGAGACTGTCCAAAAGGATGTCATCCCGGCCCGAAATCCTTCGGGAAGCTCATCATTTGAACGTGAAGCGAGATCTCATGTCTCTAAACAAAGCAGGAGATGCCGTCCCGAAAGCTTTCGGGAGGCATGACGTAAAGTCTATAAATTATTTTTTACCCACCCTTTCTGGACAGTCTCAGAATATCTTATCATTTTTTGTGCTATAAACGTTGAGAAACCTTCTCACGCGCATTACGCATAAATCGGGTGAGCGACGGCACATCCATATATCCCCTTCGCTGATCGATCACATTTCCGTTATGATCCATGATAACCGTAAAAGGAAAAGCCGTTAATCCCATTTTGTCTGCAAACTGCTCTTCACTCATCTCTTCGCCCATGAACGTAATGATGTTATCAGAGTTGCCGTTGATTTTAACGGGGTGAAAATCACGGTCTATAACAGCACGGGTTGAAGGAGCCGGATAAACATCACGGTTCATAGCCCGGCAAAACTGGCAACCTACTTCAAAAATGTCTATAAGTATTAACTTTTCGTCTTCTGCCGCTTTAGTCATGGCTGTCTCAATCTCTACCCATTCGGGTGCGTTTTCAATTTCTTTTGGGGTTATCGCATCAAATGAGAAATAAGCAAATATGGCCAGAAATAAGGCAACTGTAGCAGTTATAATAAGTGGGCGTTTCATGGACAGAGAATTAAAGTATTCAGCAATAAATGTTAGGTGTTCGATATAACGCACAAAAATACCAAATTATTGACCCCAAATGCGATTCCAAAAGAGAAGAAGATTTTTAGTTCTTACATCAAACGATGGGAGTTGTAGCTCGAATGTGTCGGCCCTTCCCTCATTATCAAAAATAAGTTTATTTCTCCAAACATACTTGCCATCATCAGTTAACCAAAGATCATCTTTTCCGAAACGAAGATCGTAATAATAGAGATCTCCATCAGGTGTGATTTCTGCAGTATAAAAACCCCTTGAAAACCACATGAGCGCTTCAAGTGCCCTATCATTAAGGTATGGCTCTATCTTTTCCGTATTTCGGGGTATTTTTTTGAATTCAAGATGTGTCGACTCATCAAAAATGGAATACAGGCCGTGGTAGAGCGTGTCGTTCTTTACGATATACCCACTCCATAGAAATGTGGTGGGTCCATTCGGGTTGGTTTTGATTTTTTCGTATGTATTATACTGATTTTTGAAAGACTCTTGAAAAACGCTGTGAACATGAGCTTTAATTCCCAGTCCCCAAAGTAAATAGAGGGTGCTAATAAGGAGTCCGGCGCGATTAATATGAAGTCGAAGACTCGATGATCGCTGTAAACAAAGTGCTGTAATCAGGCCTGTTAAAACAGGGAGGGTGAAGAGAGGGTCAATAATAAACATTGAACCCGTGGTTACCGGGTAGTTGCTAAATGGCTGCAGTGCCTGAGTTCCATAGGTGGTTGGAATATCGATGAGGATGTGGGAAAGTATAGCCCAAAAGGAGAGGGTTGTCCATTTTCCCCATCCAACTTCCAGTTGAGGGTGAATTTTATTTATTAACCATCCAAACAAAGGTGATGCAGCAATGAGGAAGAAAAAAGAGTGGGTAATATTTCTATGGAAATAGAGTTCATTTACTGAGTCAACAAATGGGTTGATGAGTATATCCAAATCGGGGATTGTAGCGATAACAGCTCCCCAGGTAGCAGCCCTGTAACCGACCTTTTTACCAAGCAACGCCTCTCCCACGGCAGCTCCTACCGCAATATGTGTTATAGAATCCATATACCCATTATTATTTTTTTACAATAGACTCAGAACCATAGTTAGTTGAATGCTGTTCATATTGCACCAGGAATTATAAACATTTGAAACGCTTTTAAATTCTTTAACACTAAGAGGATATTGAGCCGCAAGGGTATTCGTTATATTCTTTTGATTTCGATTTAACACAACGTGTACATGAAAATTAGATTACAAGTTATTTTATTGGCGTTACTTTTTATGTGGGGCTGTAGCAATGATAGCACCAATGAAAATAGAAATAACAACACCAATATACCATCGGTAGAAGCTGTACAGGCTCAGTTTGGTGCGCTTCCTTTAGAGGAGCGGTTAAGTGGAATTGTGAGGGCAAAAAATCAGGTAGATATTTATCCCCGAATAACGGCTCCGGTTGAAGAGGTTTATGTCCAGAATGGAGACCAGGTTGAAAAAGGGGATCCGTTGGTTCGTCTGCGGGATAATGAATACAGAGAAAGACTTCGCCAGGCCGAGGCAAATTTAAGAATCAATAAAGCGCAAGAGAGACAAGCCCGTGCGTCGTTAAACGAAGTGGAATCTCAGATGAGAAGACAGGTAATTCTTACCGAGAGGGAATTGAGCAGTGAAATTGAAATGGAGCGCGTTGAGGCAGAACTTGAATCAGCCGAGGCAAATCTTGAGCTTGCACTGGCACAGGTTGAGCAGGCGGAGTCTTCTGTTATGGAGCAGAAGGATGCCTTAGAACAAGCAATGATTCGAGCCCCAATTACCGGAACAGTTGGTCAGCGGAGCGTAGAGCCTGGTATGCAGGTAAATACTAATTCTCAATTATTCACAATCGGTAATCTGAATGATTCTAAAGGGGTTGTCAATTTAACCGAGAGAATGCTTGGTTATATCTCAAAAGGACAATCAGTTGACATCTATTCAGAATTAATGGGTGATGTAAGATTAGAGGGGGAAGTGTCCAGGATATCACCATTTTTGGGTGCCGGAAATTTTAGTACTGAAGCAGAAATAGATGTGGATAATACCCGCGATATATTAATGCCCGGTATGTTTGTAACAGTCGATATTTTTTACGGAGAATCTGAACAGGCAACAATAATTCCTCTGAGTGCTATTTACAGGCATCCCCGTACAGGAGAAACAGGCGTGTATGTCGCACCGGGCTTTGGATCAGAAACGGAACCTGTTGAGCAGGTGGACAGCTCAAATCCTCCTCCTCTAAGTGATCCCTCTGCTGTTGAGTTTGTTCCTGTGAATGTCATTGCAACGGGGCGTGAATCGGTAGGAGTATCTGGAGTTAACAGTGGTGATTGGGTAATAACCGTTGGACAAAATCTATTGGTTGGCGGAGATGGTTCCGCAAAAATAAGGGCGGTTTCCTGGGGTAGAATTATAAATATGCAAAATATGCGCCCACAAGATTTATTGAGAAGTATTATGGAAGAGCGCGATTTGGCCAATCAACAATCATTAAATAATCAGCAGGAGTCATAAATCATGGGGATTACAGAAACTTCCATTAAACGACCCATTGCAACGACAATGATATACCTGATTGTTATTGTATTGGGTATCACCGGATTTCGTTTTTTACCTGTTGATCTTTTACCACCAATTGAGTTTCCCCGCCTTACTGTTCAGGTAGACTATGATAACGTTGGCCCCGAAGAGATTGAAACGATCATCACCGATCAGCTCGAAAATGCATTATCAGGTGTGGCTAATCTGGATGAAATGACATCGACGTCCGAAGAGGGACGAAGTCGTGTTAATTTGAATTTTGCCCGAAATACAAATCTTGATGAGGCAGCAAATGATGTTCGAGCCGCTTTAGATCGGGTTCGCAGAAGCTTACCGGAAGAGGCAGATCCTCCACGGGTGCGAAAGTTTGACCCGAATGATTCTCCGATTGTTATCGTGGGAGCGCAATCTACACGTCAACTTGACGAGCTAACAAGAATATTAGAAAGGGATATTTCTAAACGACTGGAGCAAATACCCGGAGTGGGAGCTATTGATGTATGGGGAGGGGTTTATCGGGAAGTACGTGTGGAACTGAAGCGAGATAGGCTAAACGCCAGTGGAATTACAGCTCAGGATGTGCGAAATGCGATAGTAGCAGAAAACAGTACGCTGCCCGGAGGAAACGTAAGAGAAGGTATTAGTGAGCTTTATGTTCGGACCCTTGGAGAGTTTACCAATACGAACCAGATCAGCGAAACAATTATTACTTCCATTGATGATAAGCCGGTTCGGGTAAAAGACGTGGCTACCGTAGTTGATGGATTCCAGGACATTGGTCGCCTGGTTAGCATTAATGATGAGCCGATGATTCGGATGGGAATCCGAAAACAGAGCGGCGCCAATACAGTGGCCGTATCTGATGGAATTGAACGTGAGCTTGAACGGATTAATGCAGAACGATCCGATATAAACCTGATGATTGTCACTAATCAAAGTGACTTCATCAAAAACTCGATTGATAATGTTCAGCAGTCCGCAATATGGGGGGCACTGTTCGCAGTGTTTATTCTGTACCTGTTTCTAAGAAATGGATCAACCACATTTATTATTTCCCTTGCCATACCTGTATCCATTATTGCCACATTTGGCTTACTCTACTTTTCGGGACTTACTTTAAACCAAATGAGTTTTGGAGGGCTTGCCCTGGGGGTCGGTCTCATTGTTGATAATGCTATTGTTGTTCTTGAAAACATTGTCCGTTTACGGAATAACGGTAAATCCCTTGGTGAAAGCGCACTGGTGGGAACTCAGGAAGTTGGGGGCGCAATTGTTGCATCAACACTTACTACATCAGTGATATTTTTGCCAGTTGTGTTCATGCAGACAATTACAGGAACGCTGTTTCAAGAACTTGCACTGGTTGTTGTTTTTGCACTTCTTTGTTCGTTGTTGGTAGCTTTAACGCTTGTACCGATGCTGGCGAGTAAATTCATGACAATTAAGCCGAACGATGAAATCACCGAAAAAGATAAAGGTCGATTTCAGCGATTGTTTGAAAGAGTTGAAAACAGATATAGCAATCTTCTTAAAAAAGCTATAAAACGAAGGTATGTAGTATTTGGAATTACAGCAGTTTTACTCGGTGGTGCGGGATACGGATGGACGTTTATATCACACGAATTAGCACCGGAGACGGAGGCTGATGAAGTTCGTATTGATTTTTATCTCTCTGAAGGGATGAACATCGCCGTATCTAATCAATACCTTGAAGAATTAAAGGCGCGGGTTACGGCAATTGCACCGATGGACCAAGTAGAATATATGTCTACGGATGTGCGTGAGGGACGGGCACAAGTCGAGCTTACTTTGATTGATCAAAGCCAGCGATCCATAAGTACGTACGCTCTTGCCGATGAAATCAGAGATAAACTTGAAGGCACAATTCCCGGCGGCGAGTTTAGGGTTCGGGCACAGACCGGTTTGTGGATTTTACGTAGAATTTTTGGGTCAGGTGGGGGTGATGAAGCTGTTCAAATGCAACTACGGGGCCATGACCTTGCCCAGGCGGATGAAATTGCTGACCAAATAGTAAATCGTATGGAACGTGTCCCTGCTGTCCGTGGTGCAAGATCTGACCGTCAGGAGGGCCGGCCCGAACAGAATATTGTTTTTGACCGGGATAAAATTTCCCAATTAGGATTGACCGGCCGCGATA
>PWFZ01000191.1 GCA_003555185.1 Balneolaceae bacterium
GCTCCATCAGCCCGATTGCTGCGTTTGCTGCAATGCCATAGATGCGGCTATTGCAGCAAACGCAGCAATCGGGCTGATGGAGCCAACCGGTAACGGAATCGGGGGCGACCTGTTTGCGATTATCTGGCATGCGGAAAGTGAACAGCTGTACGCGATCAACGCCAGCGGACGCTCTCCACGGGGACTTTCGTATGATGAATTACTGGAAATTCTGGACGAAAAAGGGGAGGACTCAATTCCTGCGTATGATCTTCTTTCTGTTTCTGTACCGGGTGCAATTGATGGATGGTTTGAGCTTCATGATAGATTTGGATCCCTTTCAATGGATCAGATTTTAGCAGAACCAATCTATTATGCTGAAGAGGGTTTCCCCGTGAGTGAAACGATTTCGATGTATTGGCAGCGTGCGGCATCCTTTTTAAAAGATCAGCCCGGAGCATTTGAAAAGACCTTTACAATTGACGGTCGTGGCCCGGAGAAAGGGGAGGTTTTCAAAAATCCCGATCTTGGAAATACATTTCGCCTGCTGGCTGAACAGGGCCGTGACGCTTTTTATCGGGGCGAGATTGCTGAAAAAATTGATGCCTGGATGCAGGAAGAGGGGGGATATTTACGGTACGAAGATTTTGATCAGCACAGGTCTGAATGGGTAGACCCCGTAACAGTAAACTATCGTGGATATGATATTTACCAGGTAGGAGGAAACCTGCAAGGAACAGCGGTTCTTCAGATGCTGAATATTTTGGAGGGATATGATCTTGAGTCGAAAGGATTTGGAACCGAAGAAACACTTCATTTGATGACCGAAGCAAAAAAAATGGCTTATGAAGATCGCGCCAAACACTATACAGATACAGATTTTTATGATATCCCTTTGGAAACACTTCTTTCCAAAGAGTATGCTGCAGAACGACGCGAGTTAATTGGTGACCGTGCAATGAGTGACGTAACCACTGGCGTGGATGTACTGGAAGATGGTGACACGATCTATCTTACTACTGCTGATAAAGACGGTAACATGGTATCTCTGATACAAAGCAATTTCCGTGGAATGGGTACCGGATTTGTGGTGCCGGGCACAGGATTCAGCTTCCAAAATCGGGGAGAACTCTTTTCGCTAGACCCCGATCACCCCAACGTGTATGCTCCGGATAAGCGTCCATTTCACACCATTATTCCCGGTTTTGCAATGAAAGATGGAAAACCATGGTTTAGCTTTGGGAACATGGGCGGAGCCTATCAGCCTGTGGGTCATGTGAGCCTTATTACCAACGTGATTGATTTTGGGATGAACATTCAGGAAGCGGGTGATGCATTTCGATGGATGCATAACGGATCAACCGAACCGACCGAAGATCTGGATGCCTCATTAAGCGACGGTGGAATTTTAAATATCGAATCCGGTGTAGATTATCAGGTTGTTCGAGGGTTGCGAGATCGGGGTCATACTGTGAGAATCGGCGAGAGCTTTTTTGGCAGGTATCAGGGAATTCTATACAACCATGAACAAGGAGTTTACTACGGAGCTTCCGAATCAAGATTTGACGGACAGGCGGCTGGGTATTAGCAACTAACTCACAGACCCGTGAGGTTTTTTAAAACCTCACGGGTCTTTTTTTAGGTTAGTCGAAAATTAATATAAATATTGGCTTACTGATCAAAAAAACTATGTATGAGAGCTCAAACAAACAGCAGTCAAGTATTTATATTAATCCTGTTAACTTTTTACCTGTCTTGTAGCCAAGAGGTTGAATCTGATAGCAAAACTCAGTTAGATGGAGTTCCAATAGCAGAAATCAGTCTGATCTCCGAGTTTGATAAATCCGGTGAACATTATTTTCAATCACTGACCCTTGAGACTTCCGTTTTGCCTGATGGAGATATAATTATATATGATGGAGCAGGTAACTTTGGGATTCAGGTTAACGAAAACGGAGAATTCATCAAGCAGATATCAAGACAAGGAAATGGACCGGGTGAAATTCAGAGTCTACTGACAGCAAAAAGTGTAAATGATTCTTCACTTCTAATATATGATCAGGAAAGAAAAACAGTAATTCGAAAAGATCTTGACTCCTCAAATGTTGAAGAATATTCGCCTAGAATGAGAGAAAATTTACGTGTAATTGGCGCATACCCAACTGCGGATGAAAATATTATCAATTTGCTATGGTGGGATATGTCTTTTTTAATGATGGAAGGTGAAGAATCAGCCACAATATTTAAAAGTTATAATGTGGAAAAAGATAAAATTTTAAATCGGGTTGATTATCCCGGAGAGACACGGGCAAGAACCTTTGAAGATGGCCGGGTTATTGGTGCTCCATTGGTCCCTTATTCGCCGGACCTTTTGCATCATCACTCACCGATTGACCACCTGCTTTATGTGTTTTGGTCTGATGATTACGAAATTGCGGTTTTAGATCCTGTTGAGCTTGATACGATGAGGACAGTTCCGGTGGATTTACCATCAGAGAGATTGACAAATACGGAGCGTGTTTCTTTAAAAAATGGAATTCGAAGCAGTGACTGGGATGCCGTAGAGAACATGCTACCCGATCGAAAAACACCCGCAGAAAAATTAATGATCGATCATGAAAATCGAATTTGGCTGAAACTTACGCTTCAATCAGAGCATCAAGAGTGGATCGTTTTGGATCAAGCCGGAGAACCAATAATGCGGGTTCAGTTTCCAAAAGAAGTGTTTGTTACTCATATATCAGAGCATCATGTCGGCTTTCGGGCTGATGATCATCTGTTCGCGGTTTATGAGTTAAAGGAATGAAAAGGTATAGACCCGTGAGGTTTTTAAAACCTCACGGGTCTTTTTTCTTTCTCTCCTTACTCATCAAAGACATTCCTATACATTTCACTTTCTGTTTCGAACCCATTGCCGGTCAGATAGCGGTAGTGTTTGTCGAGTGATTTGATTTTGGAATGGTCTTCCTCATCCAATTCTATATTTATACTGTTGAAGTTTTCCTCAATCCGCTCTGGATTTGTAGATTTTGGAATTACAAGCGTATCACGCTCTACAGCCCACTTTATTAGCACTTGTGCGGGTGTAGCGTCATGTTTTACGGCAATGGTATTAATCACTTTATTATCCAAAAGCGAGGGTTCATTATCTGCTTTTAAGGAATCAGGTCTGTCGCGACTGCCAAGAGGTGAATATGCTGTGACCAGAATCTGATTATCACGGCAATAGTTGAGCAGCTCATCCTGCTGCAGATACGGGTGGAGTTCTATCTGATTCATTTCCGGGAGATGATCGGTTTTGGTCTTGAGGTCAGCCAATTTTTTTTGGCTGAAATTGGAAACACCGATGTGTTTCACTAGTCCCTGCTTTTTGGCTTCGAGCATAGCTTCCCAGGTCTCAATGATAGGTGCTTGTTTCGGGGATAGATAATCGGTGTCATCTTTAGGAGATCCTTTTAATCCCGGACGGAAGGCTACCGGCCAGTGGATCAGGTACAGATCCAAATACTCCAGCAATAAATCATTCAAAGTGTTTTTAAGCGCAGGAAGCACATCTTCATGTTTATGGGCGTTATTCCACAACTTAGATGTAATTTTCACATCCTCACGTTCAATACTGTACTCTACAAAAGATTTCTTTAATGCACTGCCCACTTCTTCTTCATTTCCATATGCTGCTGCACAGTCTATATGGCGATAACCAACCCCCAGTGCTGCGTTAACTGCAATGCCTACTTTTTCGGAATCGGACTTCCATGTACCTAATCCGATTGCATCTATTGTGTCTCCGTCTCTGTATGTCAGGGTTTTCATGTTCAATACTCTCTCTTTATTGAAATTATTTACTGTACTTGTTCTTATAAGTCCACTACTTATATAAGTGAAAATACGCGAGTTATGTTTCCACTTACAGGGCAATTTCCTCTTAATTAGCAGGGTGCTATTCCGAATGAATTTATTTATCACAAAGATCCTGACGGAAGATGGTACAAAAGTGAAAATCTCCATTTTAAATAACTACGAATTCATGTAGTGCTTTTGCAGCATGATTGAGATACGTTCATAGCAACATAAAATTTTAATGAATTGGGGTGGCTATGAAAAAAGTATTATTCGCTTTAGTTGTGTTCATTGTGCCGTATTCCGTTTATGGTCAATCGGTAGCGGTTAAGGGAAATATGGGTACAATGGGAGGGGGTATTGAAGGCGTTGTTGGTTTGCATGAGAAAGTAAATGCGCGCATAGGAGGGAATCTATTCTCGTATTCTTATCTGTATGAAACCGGCCCTGATGAAGAATTTGACATGGACGCCAGTTTAAAACTCGAATCTATTTCGGCACTGCTTGACTGGCATCCATTTGGGTCGGCTATCAGGATTACAAGCGGTGTAATCTATAATAACAATGCTATTGATATCGGTTTATTACCGAAACAAAGTTATTCCGTTGGCGGGGATACTTACTCACCTGATGAACTTGGAAATCTAGATGCCAAACTTTCATTTAACCGTTTTGCTCCATACGTAGCAATGGGTTTTGGTAATGCGTTTAGCGGATCACGATTTGGTGTGAATACCGATATTGGTATGATTTACACCGGTTCGCCCGGTGTGGCAATGAGTGCTGAAGGGCTTTTGGAGCCTTCTGCAGAACAAGCTCCAATTCTACAAGAGAACCTGAGCTGGGCACAGATGAGTCCTGTTGTTACGGTCTCCCTTTATTACCGAATCTTTTGATTTATTAACTTTCAAATTGAGTGACAACCAATGAAAAATTTATCCTTAAACCCATTCTCCATAAAAGGAATTACAACAATCTTTCTAGCCTTTGTGATTGCGTATCTCGCCGGGTGCGAAATAACCGATCCGACGGATGGGATACGGGCTATATTAAATATGAAGGAACGTACCACCACAGCTTCGGTGATGTTTTTGGATTCTTCAACAGATGAACCAATCGGTTTTAGCAACGGTACAGAAGTCACGGTTCAAATAACCGGACGCGATAGTGATAAGATTGTCGACCTGTTGAATCAACCGTCTACTACTTTTAAATCATCAAATGGTTTTCTGACCTTTGCACTGCTTGATGAACTGACACCTGATGAAAGCAATCCCTTGCGATTTAATATTGTGGCAACGGCACCCGGCTATATTAGTACTTCTATGCCGGTTTCAATTGTTGAAAAAGAGGCTACGCCAATCGAAGTTTATATGGTGAATGGAGAGTCATTGCCTGAAGGTATTACCGGTGGGATGGATGAAGAAATTGGCTCTGCAACATCTGAAGGCAGAACAAGCGGTAATATCGAATTTGGCACTCAGGTGGAACCCAATACCAGAACCAGTGCTACTTTTAAAATCTCAGAAAACACGCTGATAACTGATGTGGACGGGCAACCCCTCAGTGGCGAACTTCGCTCAGACTATCATCTGTTTAACAGCCGTGATGTAGGAGCACTTCA
>PWFZ01000002.1 GCA_003555185.1 Balneolaceae bacterium
CTCCGTGAGGTACAGCCGGGTGGCCGCAACCGGGACCGTGAACATGGTCAGCTGAATGGGTACCACAATTGTGATCGGGCGTACACTTATTTGGGTTTTGTTCGCTTATGGGAATTTTATGCTCTTCAACTTTTTCGCCGTCTTCCTGATGATGTAAATGCCCGTCATGCAAATAGTCTACATGGTGGTCATGCTGAATGGCTATGTGTCCACACCCCGGTCCATGCTTATGATCGTGTTCCTTATGATCTCTGTCTGACATAAAAACTCCTCTTTTGATTCTTTATTTCTGTTCCATTGCTAACGACAATGAATAGGGTTTATTCCTGCGGTATTCCTAAATGCATTTAGGCATACGAGTAATTTAGTCCAGAGAGGATACCGTAAATGAGTCGGTTCTGAGGGTAGAAATTGCATTGATATCTATTTTCCTGTCTGTGTGGAAAAAACAGTCAGCCGAGAATATCAATTAAACAAATCCACCCCTTTATTATTTTTACTATCCGGTCTGTTGACAGGGATATAGATATCAAACCGGGCACCTTTATTTAATTCGCCTGTAGCTGTTATGATGCCGCTATGATTTTCTACTATTCGTTTGCAGATTAGTAGCCCAAACCCCGTACCAGGATATTTTTGACCATTTAACCGTTCAAAAAAATTAAAAATACGATCACTGTATTCTGCCTCAAAACCGATTCCGTTGTCACTAATACTAAAGTGGCAGTATTGAATATCGGAGAAAAGGTTAGGATTCAGTTAATTCCCAGGATCACTTACGCATTTAATACTGATTTGGAGTTGTCTGTCAGGAGTATAAAATTTGAGAGAGTTATTTATTAAATGAGTCATGATTTAGTTATTAAATTCTTCGTGGCATCCCCAAAGCAGAAAAATCAGTATTCCCGAAATGATAAAAGCTGATCGAATGGTATGCATGCTATCTTTGATGATGCCGGGCGACCTTTTCCTCACTCAGCCTAAGAAACCTCCCGGAAGGGTTGGCTCGGATCCCATGCCGGAAACTCCAGGTGCGTACACATAACTACCGGCGGCGGGCCGTGATGGTCAGCTGGCACCGCATGAAGGTGAACATCAAGAATTGGCAGGCTCTCCTGTGCATTTATTGATTGCAAAGTCAAAAATAGTAAAAGACAGGCTGTGATAGTTTTTCATATGATTTCCAATTTTTAGAATTCTACTGATCAAATTGCAATTCTTCGTGGTTATTCGGGTCTTAGTGCTTTCAACCGGCTGGTGGATCCCTTTGGTACGTGGTAAAAAACCGAGGCTTGAACCCATCCCCCGTAAGGGTGGCCACGAAGGTACTCGAGGGTGCGAAGTTTCACGAAGCTTTATAGATGCCCAAAACTTGAAATCCTGTTTCATGCGGGCCATCAAACGTTGCGCTTGGGAAGAAACGCCTGATTATTTTCCTATACGAACAGTCGGTAAACCACTCTTATCCATTCTCCCTTACCTAACGTATCAACGACCTTCATTATGTAATCCTGCATCTTCGAAAGATCTGATTCAATAAACACATTGAATACGACTAACTTTCAATATTGTCCTCTGCAATTAGTTAGGATGAATGTGAACTGTTCACCTGTAACTTGAATTTTTCCTTCCGCTTCAATAATTACTTTATGCTTATTCATTCGTGGCGAAAGGTATTCTTCATATTCTTAGCCAGATCTACTCAGGTAAATAAGCACTTTTATTAGCCGGTTATAGATAAGAAGTAATATTGATTGAAACGTTAATGCACTACAATACATACACGCTATTTGATAGTCATTCTCGGCGAACTGTTGCCTTCTGCAAAGTCGTTGGTTTCTGCAGTATAAACGGCATAAGGATATATTCCGGGTTCAACTTTTTCATTTATTCTCTCCGTTCTTGTTAGGCCTGATCTAACAACTATCTTATCGATACCTAAAAGTCTTTGATTTGGGAAAAACATCACCAGATCTGTTTCCCCGGCTTCCCATGTAACCTCTTCTCCTCGCTCAACTATGATATTACCCGGTATAATGAATGATCTTTTTTGATGGCGATTATTCGAGTTCTGTTCACGTATTATTACTTTCAGTATTTTTTTCTCTGCTTGTTGTTTTTCCATGACTGTGGTTATTTGGTTCTCCTTTTATTTTAAAATTATTGATTAATAACCCCCTTCGATTTTTTAGCAGTATGAACTACTCATGGTTTCTGAAAATCCTGCATTCGGGGTTCCTCTAAAACGTCTCTCAGTGTCAAACTGTTTTCTATAATTTCCCGGTTGTATCCCTGTTCAAGAGCTTTCTCCAGCCAGGAAATGGCCGCACTCCGTTCATCCAGCATTTCATACGCTTCAGCGATCATAACCATTATTCCCGGGTCCTGAATGTTTCTTGATACCAGTTGGCCCAACAGATAGTGCACCTGTTCCCGGTTCCCAACTATAGCGTAGTATATTGCCAGATCTGCCAGAAGAAGCTGGTTTTCAGGCATAATCTCTCGCATCTTCTCTGCCAGTTCTATAGCCTTATTCAAGCTAGTGCGGACTTCTTCCTCATTTTCTCCGGTTCCGTGATAAGCCAGACCGAGATTACCCCAGATATGATAATCCACATCACTCATTTCAATCGCTTGCTCAAACATCTGTATTGACTCCTGAAACCGGCCCTGATGAAAATAGAGTGTTCCAAGGTTTGATGCAGCGCGGTGGTTGGGACGAAGTTCCAGAGATTTTTTGAAAGCCTCTTCAGCTTTCCTGTTTTCCTCGATATTAAAATAAGCAGCTCCCAGGCGATAATAGGCACTGTAATTGTCAGGGGTCCATTCGGTTACTTTTTTGAACATATCGGCAGCTTCATCATACCGTCCGTTTTCATAATAGAAGAAGCCCATCTGATTGTATCCGTCCCAATAGGTCTCTTTAAGTTCGATAGCTTTCTGATATTCCTTTTCGGCTTGATCGGCCCTGCCCATACCGCTGTAGGCATTGGCTAATTCAATTTGGACTTCATAGCCCGGCTTTTCCCGTTGTTCCAGATTTTCAAGCAAATCCAATACGTCTTTATGGCGCCCCATTCCGTTATAAATCATTGCAAGCGTGACATACACATCCGAAAGCCGGTCGTTTAGTTCAAGTGCCTTGCGGGCGTGGTCAAGGGCCGGTGTTGTCCACTGTACATCACCGGTCATATTAAACTTACGCCAGTATGCTTCACCGAGTCCGGCCCATGCACGGGCATATTCGGGATCTATTTCTAAAGCCACTTCAAACTTATCTATGGCCATCTCTATAGATTCGGGGTCTTCAAAGCGACTTAAGAAACCGCGTCCCTCGATGAAGAATTGGTAAGCCCGGGAAACCTGTGAATTACCTGAATTCAAACTCTGTCTCGCTTCAGGAACAAGCTCTATCTCCAGCATCTCAGCCAGCGTTTTCACTACTTCATCCTGAAGGTGATCGAAGTTTGACCATTCCACCTCTAGTACCGTTGAATGAAGTTGTCGCATGGTAGAAACATCTACAAGGTTGAGCGACAGGCGAAAATTATCACCATAGCGGTACATACTACCGGTAACGGCCATATTAGCGCCGAATAATTCATTGGCCTCGGTTACACTTGTTATTTTTTCACTTCGAACCTCGGAATTCGGCACGACCCACAATGTTCCATTTTGTGCTCCAATTTGGGTGATTTTACTGGTAAGGATCTCCGTGATTCCATCACTAAGCGACACAGGAATGATGTCTTCGCTCAGATTATTAAAGGGAAGAACCACGAGATGCTTTTCATTGGATTCAATAACGGGACTTGTAAACCAGGAGGAGTCGAATAACAAAAAACCACCAAGCAGTACCAAAAGAATTATCGTACCTGAATAATAAACAGGCTTGCGATCAGATATAGTTGAAATGAGTTTGCGGGAATAATGGGGGACAGGGGTACGATTGGGATTTTTACAATCCCTTAATTCGTTTACGATGTCCGCGGCGGTAGAATACCTCTCACCAGGTTTTTTCTTCAGGCATCGCAAAACAAGATCTTTGATTCCGGGTGCATAATTATCCAAAGGGGCCTGCGGTGGATCTTCATTCATCAATTGGTAGCTGATCGCCTGTTCATATTCACCTTGAAAGGGATTCTTACCGGTAAGCATTTCATACAAGATAATCCCAAAAGAAAACAGGTCACTTCTATGATCGACTTTTCCTCCCCGCAACTGTTCAGGCGACATATAAGCTAACGTACCCATACGATTATCTTCGCGGGTTATGTTTTGAGCCCCTTTCATTCTGGCCAGACCGAAATCCATCACTTTTACCCGTTTCTGGCTGTCCACCATAATATTTTCCGGTTTCAGATCGCGGTGAATTATCCCTTTTTCATGGGCTGCTGAAAGTGCCGAAGCTATCCGGATTCCGTATTCTATTGCCTCTTCTTTTTCAAGATCCCCGCTGTCAATTATGGTACGAAGTGTTTTACCATCGATATATTCCATCGATATGAATTGCGTGTCGTCATGCTCCTCCACGGAATATATGGTACAGATATTCGGGTGATTCAGCGCCGCAGCGGCATGGGCTTCCTGTTCAAATCGTTTCCTGTACTCTTCACGGGTAGTGTGTGCTGATGACAAAAACTTAAGAGCAACCATCCTGCCCAATCGGGTGTCTTCTGCTTTATAGATCTCACCCATACCACCTTCCCCGATTTTTTTCATCTCTGTTCATGTGGAGTGGTCAACTGGGATCGGCCCGTATTTGATTATTTAGAAGAATTTAAGCTGAATGACCCTGAGCAAACCGGTCGGGTTCAGATCAAACACCTGTTATCTCATACGTCAGGTTTGCCACGCCATGCGTATACCAATTTGGTGGAAGACGGTCTTTCCCTGGACCGTATCATCCCCAGGCTGGAACGTGTTCCACTGATTTCAAAAGAAGGCACCCAACTTGCTTACCAGAATGCAGCATACTCAGCGATAGAAAAGTACTGGAACGCCAAACCGGCATCGACTTCAACACACTGATGGATGAAAAGCTGTTCAGACCGTTGGATATGTATCATTCATCGGTAAGTTATGATGGCATAATGAACTCCGATAATGTGGCAATGCCGCACGTGTATCATTCCAGGGCACGGGGATATGTACCCGTTTCAATATCCAGGAAATATTACAATGCGGTTTCTTCCGGCGGGATTAATGCGTCTGCCTCCGACATGGGAAAGTGGCTTCTTTTGTTAACGGGGAATCACCCTTACCTCATTTCAAAAGAAACGCTTGAAGATATTTATATGCCGTTAGCTGCTCTCAATAACCGGCGATTCAGCAGGCATTGGGATGGAGTGAACCGGTCGCATTATGGCATGGGGTGGAGAGTGCTCGATAATCACGGGCAAAGGATTGTTTACCACGGCGGATATGTAAACGGATA
>PWFZ01000310.1 GCA_003555185.1 Balneolaceae bacterium
ATACCCTTCGGCGGGTGTGGCCACCAACTCAACGGGCGTTCCGTGCTCAAACTGCTTGGACTTTTGCTCCAGCACGCTCTCCTTTACGGACCCTTCTCCTTCGATGTTCACAACAAGGTCATATTCCTTGAGTTCGAAGTTGGCGGTGATATTAAAATCCCGGCTGACGGTCAGCGGCAGCGGGTTTACACTTCCTTCCATATCGCCGCTCCAGCCGGTAAATACATACTCATCTGACGGGTTGGCCAGCAGCTGAATATTTTTGCCATCTTCGTAGGATTCCTTCAGCGAGGGGGAAATTGTTCCGGCATCGGACGGGGTAACATCAACAGACACGCTGTAGGTTTGGAGTTGTTCATTCGTGTCGCCATTCTCCGGACCGGTGGGGGTGGAATCTCCGCACGAGATTGCATAAATAGATAGAGTAATAAGTAGTGTAAGAGGTAACAGTAGCCTTTTCATAGTAAATTGAATTTTGTCATTTATACAATTGTCGTCTAGTTATATAGCGTAGCGATTCAGGACTTGGCCTCATTTTTTTAGAAAAATTTCGATTATTCAACATACGATGGAATAGGGCTAAAAGGGGGAGCTGCGTTGGCTGCGAAAAAATAGCTCTCTGTTACGGCTCCGGATAACAAACTGGCAATGAAAGCAGATTTGGAGTGGGGATATTCTTGGGGGTGAACTTATACTTTCTAAGATCTTGCAAATTGCAATAGTTGGTCGAGATTCTCATTATCGGCTAATTTTATAGCCTTTATATAATCAGCCCTTGTATCACTTTTTTGTACCAGATCACCAGTTCCCCAGCTAAAAAGAGGTAGGGCATATACATTATCAATAATAATATCCGCCATCAACCGACTGTGACGACCGTTTCCATTTGGAAAACAATGAATGCTTACAATTCTGTGTTTAAATCGGATTGCAATCTCATCTGGAGAGTATATCCCTTCATTTTTCCAAAATAGGGTGTCATCACATAAATTTTTTAAAGCTACAGGTATTTGCCATTTATCAATACCTAAATTTTTATTGGTAGTTCTAAATTTACCTGCCCAGCCCCAAACACTTCCATACATTCTTCTATGTAGATTGCGAATAAATTTTTCAGTAAAAATTGTTTCTGCTTTGAATGATCTTGCGAGAACCCATTGCAAGGCTTCTTCAATATTTTGCTGTTCAAATTCATCCAGTTCGGCACGTGTAGCAATTGTTGGGATTAAGAGTCCTTCTTTTTCATCTTCATCTAAGGGTGTTTGACCATCAATATATTGTAAATCTAATCCCATAAAGATTTTGGAAGTTCTTTTTTGATTATTTCTGTTCGTTCATCAATGGCTTTCTTTATTCGCTCAGTGGAAATTTCTTGATCTTCTAGCTTCATGTTATTTGAAGTGCGATAAACGATTTTTTTTGCTAATTCATGTGCTTTGATTTCTATATGCTTTTCCAGGGAACCAGCTTTCGGGACAAAACCGTAAACAAGCTCCATATCTAAAGCTCTTGCAGCTTCTCTTAATGATTTTAGAGTAATTGCACCTTCTTTTTCACGCAACTCAATTTCTTGAACGCTTTGTTTGGTAATTGATAATTTATTAGCCAATTGCCGCATCGACATACCTAAGGCTAACCGTATTGCTCTTATCCATCCAGTGGGAGGATTAGGTAATTTAAGAGCAGGGGAGAATAGCTCAATTCTTTTTTCAAGTTGGTCTATTTGCAGTTTTTTTTTATCCATAGATTATAAATTAAGCTTATTATTTTAATTAATGTAAGGCTATAACCTTACATTTACAATTGATAAATCAGGCTAAGCCCTGACCTTATACTTTTTGTAGTAAGGCTATAACCTGACTTAAGTAACGGGTTGGAGTGGGTAAATTCTTGTGGGTGAGGGAGGTTTTGAAAAATCGAGATGCGATATTATAATGAAAGGCACTCAATCCATGAACCGTGGCCGACGACGTGTAACATATGACCACAGACCTGGATTGAATATTCATTCATCAATAAAAGGCTCAAAATGATAATTAAATCTTACTCATCAGTTCGGTCCGGGTCCAAAAGTTTACTGTTCTTGCCAATATTGGCTTTACTAACTCTCACTTTCTGCACTCAAAAGACTGATTATACCAACCTTGACTTTAGTACAACCTATAGTGATGTAGAGCTCCATTATGATGCAAATCGTTCTAAGGAACTTGGGATGCCAGTGACTTTAGGAGCTCAATTTACCTCATCCGGTGAACTGTTCACGGGGACTCAAAGGGTGTATTACAAAGAAAATGACAGCCTGCATATGGAGCTTTATTTCGAAGATGGGCTGAATGTCGGATCTGTTCATGAAAGAGATGGAGACATCTATCGGCAAGTGCACGGCACGTACCGAGATAAACGTCATTTCGAGGAGATGTATGTCAATGATGTTTTGGTCCACAAAGATATTCCCCCCGGTAAAAATGAAGACGGACTGGGACAGGTTCGCATGTGGCACGAGAATGGTCAGTTGGCGTTTGAATCCTTCTACACAGGGTACACTGGGAATATTGTTAAGCAGGGACTTATGACAGAATATGATGAAGAGGGGAATATCATCCAGCAAGAGCGCTATGAAGATGGAGAGTTGGTAGAAAAGATTAAATAGCTACTTTAAAAATATCGTATCGAATACCTATAGATTTGGCGTTTAAACAAAAAAGCTTCTAAAGGTATCAGAACCGATTAGAAGCTTTTCCATCTGTCGGGACGACAAGATTTGAACTTGCGACCTCTCGACCCCCAGCCGAGCGCTCTACCTAGCTGAGCCACGTCCCGATTCAACAGACTTTAAAATTAGGGGTAATACAAACGAAACACAACGTAAAGTTACTCTTCTTTTAAAAGATCATCACTTCTCGATCGTCACTTTTTATTAACTATCAACAACCAAAGATCCCGTAGGCCCTTCTTCAATCTTAGAGGGTTTCTTTAAAATAATTCCCAGAAGTAAAGCCCCGCCAGCCGGAATGCCCCACAGCAATGCAAGGGTAGATAATCCAAATGCATCCTCTCTGACGGACCCTAAAAAACTAAATTGACTTACAGATGTGAACAGCACAATTAATAGCATAAAAAAGCTCCAGTATAAAGCAAAATTCCTTAGCGCATGCCAGTTTGCCCCACCTTTTCTGATTTCTCCTTTTTTGAGATTACGCTTTGAAAAATAGTTTGGCACAAAAATTGGAGGCAAAATGAAGGCACTAAAAGCCCACTTTCCAGCCTTATCATTTCTTTGTTTTGCATCTATAAGTACCCAAATCCCAAAAAGTATAGATAAACCTATTGATATAAGAAGTTCATACATAATCATTTAATTTTGATGAATGTGATTAAAGAATTTGTTAATGACTTTACTAATTTATTGAGTTGGGTAAAGACGTTGGTTTTGAAATAATCCTTTATTGTTAAATAATGAACAGGCAGGAAAAATGCCAAAAGTTATTAGGAAAGTGCGTTGAACCTTGAAGGTGGCTAATAGGCGTAATAAGTAGCATTACTTTTAATGAATTACATAATGCGAGAAAAGGCGTCAATAACACACAAAATTACTGATAGATTAGGTAGGGCAAATCAAAATCAGAAATAAAGATAGTTTTTGGATTGTTAATGACGCAAAAGAGCGGGAAAGGGGAGTTTTATTTAAATGTAGTCTGGTGCAACGGATGCAGACATTATTTTCACTTTGGGCTCAAGAATCACCCGGGAATTAATGGATCGGGAAATTAGGCATGCTGCTTCCGCTTTTTGCATAATACGGATCGCTTTATCTGTTTTGGATTCATCTGTAATGACCAGTTTCGGTCTGAGCGTAATTTCACTCATTACCCATTTCCCGTCTTTTTTGGCCATAACTCCTGACGATTTAATATCCAGATCTTCATATTCCAGTTTTGAGAATTCGGCAATCGCCAAAAATGTGGTCATAAAACATCCTGCAACAGATGCCACAAAAAGATGTTCGGGCGACCAAACTCCTTCAATTCCTCCGGGAAACTCCGGGGGAGTGGCAACATCCATTTTTTTACTTAATACCGGGGAGCTCATCGTTCCGGTTCCTCCTTTTTTCCATTTAATGTCTATGTCGTAATGGTGCCTTTGTGTGTCCATGATTCGTGAGTTTAAAGTGTATTTCTAAAGTTTTTCTGCCGGTATTAGATTTAATTTTGATAAACTGCCCCTTACATCGATCGCATAAGCGCCTGTTTCCATAACATAAAGGGGGTTTATTTCCAGCTCACTTATTTCCGGATGATGAGTCGCCAGGGCACTCATCGAGATAATAGCCTGTTTCACTGCCTCGATATCTGCCGGAGGCAGATTTCGCCAGCCCTTTAATTTACGCCCGGCAATAGTGGAATTAATCAGGTTTTGTGCTTCCAGTTCACAAAGCGGAGCAATGGCTGTCGCTGTGTCATTATAGAGCTCTACATCAGTACCGCCGGTTCCAAATAAGATCATCGGGCCAAACTGAGGATCTCTTTTTATTCCAATAATTACTTCCTGTCCGCCTTGCATCATTTTTTGGATCAGAACACCTTCCATGTCGGCATTATGCTTTTCGGCGGTTTTAGAAATCTCTTTCCATGCCATTTTTATCTCCTCATCATTTCGCAGTCCAACCTTCACTCCTCCGATATCCGATTTGTGACTAAACTTTGAGGAAACCAGTTTCATTACCACAGGATATCCAATTTCGGCGGATGCAGTCAGAGCCTCCTTTAATGTTTCGGCCTTTTTCTGTTCGGGAAGACTGATATTATATGCCCGGATGGCATCATCCCAATTCTCTTCAAGGATCAGATGTTTTATATCTTTTTTCTCCACAGCTTTTTGATGTTCCTTCCGGTAATCGACCATCTCCAGCCACTCTTTGCGCTGAACCATTGCTTTGATAATGGATGCTGACCGTTCAGGAAACGCTACATTGGGCACACGGCGTTTGTGAAGAATGTTAAGAGCTTCATCCACGGACGCCTTCCCCATAATGGAGGCAATTACCGGCTTTTTGTGAAGCCCGGCCGTTTCGCCAACAACTTCGGCAAGACTTGCCGGTAGAAACCAGTCTTGCGGGGCCTGAATGACAACTACGGCATCCACTGTTTCATCCGTTAGGAGTGCTTCAAGTGCAAGCGTATAGGTTGCCGGACCCGAACCGGCCAACACATCTACGGGATTTTCTGAACTGGCTGCTTTTGGAAGCCGGGATTTCAGGTATCTTTTCGTTTCATCGGTGAGCGGTGAAATTTCAAGGCCCATTTGCTCCATAGCATCTACGGCCAGGATAGCCGGTCCGCCTGCATTGGTAAGTACCGCTACTCGTTTTCCTTTTGGCAGCGGCTGCCAGGCAAGTGCGCGGGCCCAATCGAACATCTCTTCCATGGTTCGTG
>PWFZ01000185.1 GCA_003555185.1 Balneolaceae bacterium
TGCCTGAAGAGTGTGATTTTGCTTATCGTGACAGCATCTTTAAAAATGAGTACAGAGGCAAAATAATTATTACCGATGTAGCGATGCGACTGAAGAAGAAATCGCATCAAATCAATATCGATTATTATGCATTATCAGATTACATGAAATTGAATGACATAAGTAACCCGGGGATATCAGATGTATTTGAGGCTGTTGTATCTATTCGTACCTCTAAATTACCCGATCCCTCTTTGCTTGGAAATGCAGGAAGTTTCTTCAAAAACCCAATTGTAAATCAATCATTATATCAATCTCTTAAGGATAATTATCCGGCCATTCCATCATACGATCTGGGAGAAAACGAATTTAAAATTCCTGCCGGATGGTTGATCGAACAAGCGGGCTGGAAGGGGAAAAGAGTGGGGAATGTGGGTACATATAAAAATCAGGCGTTGGTGATCGTGAATTTTGGCGGTGCAACCGGTGATGAGGTCTATCAGCACGCGATAAAAATTCAGGAATCCGTACGTGAGAAGTTTGGAGTAGATTTGAAGCCAGAAGTCAATATAATCGGTAATCATTCATGAAAAATGGATCAGATCCAATTATAACCGATCACTTATTCCATCAGGTAATATCCTGTCCGTTAAAACTACATTTTAACTTGTTACCCGAAAATCGTGTCAAAAGAGAAGGTAACTTCAGGCAAATAAATAAGCTTGTACTGCGTGATACAATTGCTCAACGATTTTCTAATGTTTTTTACACACAAAATGATGGCAGGGAAGCTGAAAAAGAGACCGCTAAATGGCTGGAAAATGAGGAGGCAGTAATATGTGGTGCTGTAATTCGAAATGGACATTTTTTGACACGGATTCCAATTCTCAAAAAATCAGGGGATAACCTTACAATTATCCAGGTGCATGGTAAGCTAAAAAAGGGACATCATACCGCTGTTTTTGACAGGCACGACAGAAGCCGTTCTATCACAGGATATTTGCTAAAAGCCGCTTATCGATATCAGATTTTGGAAAAGGCCTACCCTCACCATAAACTGTCTACTGAATTTGTGATGCCCAAAAGCCGATATAAAAGTTCGGTTGAAGATCTGTTTCAGGAAACACTTGGAAACAGCAATATTTCGGAAGCTTGTCTTGATGAACTGGAAAAGCTTTTCACGTTTACTGATGGGACAAGATCTGTATTACAAATTATTAACTCTTTGCCGCCAACTCATGTTCATCATTCGTTTTCGGGTTTAAGTATATCGGATGCACTGACAAAAATTGATAAACTACTATCCCTCCCGGTCGAGAAATTGATTCCGCAAATTCATGATGGATGTAAATATTGTGACTTTCGCCAGTCATCATCAGAAGGGAAAAAAGGATGCTGGGAAACCTTCTTTTCGAACGAAAAGCTAAGAAATCCTGACAGACATTTGTTTGAGTTGATAGGTCACTCAAATGGAAGAAATAAATCGGATGAGAACTTCTTTCAGGAAAATATTGATCAGCCCTATAATCTGAACACAATGGAGCAGATTATTAAGTTCCCGTCTAAGGCTATCTCTATGCAACAAAGACGAGCGCTTCAACTGCTTCATGCGAAAAAAGAAAAGGTACCATTGGTTTGGGGTAAATCGTTACTGAAAAGCATTGAGGAAATTTCATATCCGCGTCATTTTATCGATTTTGAAGCCGCAACATCAGCCGTGCCAATGGCAAAAGGTCAGCATGTTTATGATCCGGTTTTATTTCAATTTTCCTGCCATACCGTAATGGAAAATGGGGAAATGATTCATACAGAGTGGGTTGATGAAGATTCCAGGGAATATCCTCACTTAAATTTTATTGAAGCACTTTGTGGTATTCCGCAGATAGAAAAGGGAACACTGGTACAATACTCTCCATTTGAGAGACAGTCGTTATACAGACTGATGAATGAACTCGAAATGAGAGAGAATTTTGACTCAACACTTAAAAATCAGTTAAAGAAAGTATTGGCGGGTGAAGATAATCATCCGACAGAACGGTTTTTTGATTTAAGTAAGATTGTGCGTGACGGATATTACAATTGTTTTATGAATGAGGGATTGACCCTGAAGGAGACATTAAAAAATATACTTCAGGTTGAAAGTGTGTTGAAAATGGATGCACTTCTTCCGGTTATGTTACATGATATAACTGTCAGGGTTTCTGATACAGAGGAAAATGGTCAGGTTAAAAGTCCGTATAAAAAAATGATGGACGAAGATTTAAAAATAGGGGACGGAATGGCTGCGATGAGTGCATATATTTCTATGAAGTCCGGAGTCGTAAATGCTAAAGAGCAAAAACTGATACCCAAATTACTAAAGAGATATTGTGCAATGGACTCTTATGCGTTATACATAATAATGAGGCACATAGAAATGATATTAAAAGAGGATATATTGGACGACGAGATATTAATTTTCGATAAATAAATTCTGATTAAGAGTTTTCGAAATTGTAAATTCACTTAATAAACAAAAATAACATCAGATTACTATGAAGAGAGCAATTACACATTCCATTCTATTTTTATCGCTGTTGTTATTTACATCAGCGTGTACCGTGCAGACAAATCCGGTAACGGGTCAAAACCGACTACTTGCCTATACCTGGAGTCAGGAGGTTCAGATTGGTAAGGAAGTCGATCAGGAAATTATAGCCCAATATGGACTTTATGATGACGAAGAGGTGGAATCTTATATCACCGAATTGGGTGAAAAAGTATTATCCGTAAGTCATATGAGAAGGGAGGATACGGAACAACAATTTCGGGAGACTGATTTTTATTTCCGCGTTTTGGACAGTCCTGTAGTAAATGCTTTTGCTCTACCGGGTGGGTACATTTACGTCACCCGTGGACTAATGGCACATATGAATAATGAAGCTCAACTTGCAGTAGTTCTTGGTCATGAGATTGGCCACGTTGCAGCACGCCATGCCTCTCAAAGAGCTATTCGGCAGCAGCTGGGGCAGGTAGCTGTTTTGGGCGGTGCGATTTTAGGGCAAGAGCTGTTAGGGTTGCCTGGTGAAAGTATTTTGAATTTGAGCAGTCAGGCTGCGCAGTTACTATTTCTTAGTTATAGCCGTGATGCAGAGCGCGAGTCGGATCAACTTGGAGTAGAATATGCTGCTATGAGTGAATTTGAAGCGGCAGAAGGAGCAGAATTTTTTACAAGTTTAAAACGAATATCAGAAAGGGCAGGACAAGCAATTCCTTCTATGTTATCCACTCATCCTGATCCCGGCGAGCGCGAGAAACGAATTCCTGAACTTGCAGAAAGGTGGAAAGAAGAGGGGTACGAGCAAACTGTACGTAATACAGAGATATATAATGAGATGATTAACGGCATGTTGTTCGGCGAAAATCCAAGAGAAGGCTTTGTGGATGATGGCATGTTTTTACATCCGGATCTCGAGTTTCAATTTCCTATTCCTCAAGACTGGCAACTCATTAATCAGCCTCAGCAGGTAGTAATGGTTAGCTCAGCTGAAGATGCAGTGATGATTTTCCGAATTGATGGGGAATCACAAACAGCACAGGGATCTATTGAATCTTTTGTAGGTCAGGAAGGAATTTCACTAAACAGTGATGAATCTACGATGATTGCAAATCAGTATGATGGCTATCAGGCAGATGTGACCATTCAGCAGGAAGAAGGGCAACTGCGTGCAATTATCTACGCCGTGGAATTTCAGGATCGGGTTTATAGATTTATCAACTATACAGCAGAAGGCAATTTCGATAATTATCAATCTGTATTTACATCAATACCTGAACAATTCGACCGAGTTACAGATGAAAGTGTTCTAAATATTCAGCCAGTCAGGCTGCAAATTGTCAATGCAGAACGGACCGATACTTTTCGGAATTTATTACCTTCAACACTTCCCATGGATTTCGATGAAGAAGAGTTGGCAATAATTAACCAGGTACATCTGGATGATCGAATAGAAGCAGGAACACCATTAAAAATACCTACACAATAATTTATGATAGAACGTTATTCGCGAGCAGAAATGACCAATATCTGGTCAGAAGAAAATCAATTTCAGGCTTGGTTAGAAGTAGAACTTGCAGCATGCTGGGCATGGAGTAAGCTGGGCAAAATCCCGGAAAAAGATGTAGAAAAGCTTTATGAAAATGCATCATTTGAAGTAGAAAGGATTCATGAAATTGAACAGCAGACCCGGCATGATGTTGTAGCCTTCACCCGTTCTGTTTCGGAAAGCTTAGGCGACGAAAAAAAATGGGTTCACTATGGGCTTACTTCAACAGATGTTGTAGACACAGCCAATGGTTACCGTCTGAAGCAGGCAAATCAGATTCTGCGGGAAGGTTTACACCGAATGCTGGAGGCGTTAGCTGATAAGGCCCGTGAGCATAAGTTAACGGTTATGATGGGGCGTACTCATGGTGTTCATGCAGAACCTACCACCTTTGGGCTGAAGTGTGCTCTTTGGTACGCAGAAATGAAGCGTAATATCAAAAGATTTGAGAGTGCGGCCAAAGATGTTGAATTTGGGAAGCTTTCCGGCGCAGTGGGCACATTTGCAAACATCCCTACAGAAGTGGAAAAGTATACTTGCGAAAAGCTGGGTATCCATGCAGCACCTATATCAACGCAAACTCTTCAGCGCGACAGACATGCTTATTATTTAGCAACTCTTGCAATTATCGGTGGTACTCTCGAGAAAATTGCGGTGGAGATCCGCCACCTGCAGCGTACCGAATTACGTGAAGCCGAAGAGTTTTTCAGAAAGGGACAGAAAGGATCTTCAGCAATGCCTCATAAGCGAAACCCAATCAGTTCAGAAAATATTACAGGATGCTCCAGGGTGCTTCGGGGCTATATGATATCAGCTTACGAAAATGTACCCCTTTGGCACGAACGCGATATTTCTCATTCATCAGTAGAAAGAATTATTCTACCTGATGCCACTATTTTACTCGACTACATGCTCAGTCGTTTTGCCGGTGTGATAGAAAAGCTGATGGTTTATCCTGAAAACATGAAAACCAATATGGATAAAACACATGGCTTGGTGTTTTCCCAGCGATTACTGTTAATGCTGATTGATAAAGGAGTTTCCCGCGAAGAGGCGTATGATACGGTGCAGCCGCTTGCAATGGAAGCCTGGGGTGAACAGAAGGCATTTCGCCCACTGGTTGAATCTGATAAGGTGATTCAAAAGCACCTGTCAGAATCGGAGATCGAAGAGGCATTTGATCTCGATCATCATACCCGGCGGGTAGATGAAATTTTTGATAGAGTAGGATTGTAAGCATCTAAATGCTTCCGTATACCTATTTGGCAAAAGGCAGAAAAGTTTTTTATGGCTATTAATTGGGGTGACATTAAGATGTCACCCCAATGTTTTATTATGTAAGTGAACATTAAAAAACA
>PWFZ01000358.1 GCA_003555185.1 Balneolaceae bacterium
ATTTAAACTACCGACCATCGATCGAAAGCCATCTCCTGATGCATGCCAGTTATAATCTTCGAAATAGGTAAAGTTATATGTAAAAATATCCAGATGGTACTCGGGGATCATCTCGTGGGTTGTCCATCGAAACAGTCCGCGGTCATAGTATATTCCCCCAACATTATTGGCGCGATCCATAATGAAGAGATTCACATTTCTTTCCCATCCTTTAAGAGTAGCACGAGGGGAATCGTCAGACTGAGCGAATAGTGGGGCAGAAGTGACCGTGATCATCAGTATCACCAACCCTAAAACTCTCTTTTGATGCAAAATAATATTTTTCAAATCAAACAATTTCATGGGGCTAATATCGGAATAATTATGCAATTGTGAAGCGCGAAGTATACTTCGCAATAACAACGCTTGGATTTACTCATTGTGGAATATAGATGGGCCAATTCACAAAGAACACAACAAATGCCGTTAGGCATGGCCGATAAAGGAGATGAACCGTGCCTATGGCACTCAATGGGTGTGATATGGTCACTTCCCCCCGGGAATGAATTCCCGGGTTACAATATCGGACGTGCCGCTGGCACTGGATATGTTTATGGAGTGCTAAGGCGAGGAACGAGCTTAGCATGGAATGCGAGGTATAGATGGCGCCCATGACACATAGCCCAAGGCTGTAAATTTGTTGGGTTATTGAGTAAATACGAAAAAATTTTCTATGAACTTATTTCTGGGATGAATTCGTTGATTGCGTTTCCATGTTCACCTAGTTTGTTTTTGTTTACTCCCTGTTCATTTTTTCTTGATAAAAAACGAACCGCGAAGCACTGCTTCGCAATATCAACGCTCGGATTTATTTAGAAAGAGATATAACTCCTTAAGGCTGAACCATCTCTCCATAGCATAGATAACACCTTCGCAACAACAAAGTCTTGATTAACTCATTTTGGAATGATGTTCAGAGGTTGATCCCATTAACCATAGAAGATTCTCAAGATACTGATCGCCTCCACGAACCATAAGCCCTATTTGTAGATCGATAAACGTCCACATTCTGTGGAATAGAGATTAACCCTGTATTTCAATTATGTCTGCAGTTGTCTTACGCTGATTAACTTAGTTTTGACTACATACCATGCCCTGAAAGGGCTAAATCAATAGCATAGGGCACCGCCCTATGTAAGAGGATCGCCAATAATCCTCCCCGAGGCTATATATATGTTGGAGTTTTTGAGTAAATACGAGGGGTTTTATATGAACTTCTTTCTGGGATGAATTCGTTGATCATGGTTTTAAACTCACCCCATCTGTATAAAATTCATATACATGTATCTGTGGGGAGATAATGGTCCATGGGAAAAAATATGCCGTAGGCATGGCCGATAATGGAGATGGACCGTGCCGCCGGCACTGGGTTTGTGGATTGAGAATGGATGCTTCAATCATTGAAGCTTAAAAGTGATAATGAATGATGATCAAGTCAATATGAAACTAAAATAGAGCTAGCAGATGATGGAAGTTGTAACCGCGAAGCACGTCTTCGCAACAACAACGCCTAGATTGGCTTTTTTTGACATGATTACCAAAGGCTGAACGAACTCTCCATAGAAGAGACACCTTCGCAATATCAACGCATGGATTGATGGATAGCGTGAAAATTTTGATTGCGATTCCATGCTCACCCAATTTGTATAAAATTAATCTGTTAAAAAGAGATGCCAACACAACACTGAGTTGGGATTCTTTGATATAATATTCACAAAAGCGGGCAAGCCACCAGCAGTGCTTTTTATGGTCAAGTTGATCGTTATACTTTTTAAAATGTAAACGTTTACATTATTTTGTGGTTCCGTTTGTGTGTAATCGTTTTTACTGTTTTATTAAGGATATCATCTAATAGGTAGTTAAAATTGCATCTATGCTAAGAACTGTAACAACTCTGACACTATTATTGGCTTTTCTTTTATACAATAATGGCTGTGAATCAGCCGAATCTACAACCGAAGAAAATCAAATGAATCAACTTACAGAAGCCGAAATTGAGGAAGGATGGTCACTACTATTTGATGGTGAATCTACAGATCAGTGGCGAGGATATAACATGGACTCATTTCCTGATGCCGGCTGGAAAATTGAAGACGGCCTGCTGGTGTTTCGTCCTCCATCTGATGATGACTGGAGCTCGGGCATGGATATCATCACAAAAGAAATATATGGTGACTTCGAGTTTCAAATTGACTGGAAGGTGGAACGGGCCGGAAACAGCGGAATATTTTATCATGTTCTGGAACAGGAAGAACGGGCAATTTATTGGTCAGGTCCGGAGTTTCAGATATTAGATAACGAAAATCATCCCGATGCCGATCAGGGAGTCGATCATAACAGAAAAGCAGCATCTCTGTATGATTTAATTCCTGCTGATCCTCAAAATACAAGACCGTATGGCGAGTGGAATTCAGCGAAAATTGTGTCTGATGGACCTACAATCGAGCATTGGCAAAATGACGAAAAAGTTGTAGAATATGAAAGATGGACAACAGAATGGTTTGATATGCTCCATGAAAGTAAATTCAGAGGTTATCCGGAATTTGGTGCTATGCGGGAAGGACATATCGGACTTCAGGACCACGGTGATGTGGTTAAGTTTAAGAATATTAAAATTCGGGCACTCTAATATATGCTCGTGCATTTCGAGTGATTGCACTCATTGCTCAAAAACAATAACAAAACAGGCAGTTATACGATGAATTTAAATCTGAAAACAAAAAAACAAAACACCTACGACGCGATCGTCGTCGGTACCGGAATTAGCGGTGGATGGGCAGCCAAAGAGTTGACCGAAAAAGGGTTGAAAACACTGGTTCTTGAGCGTGGAAGAAATGTAGAGCATGTAAAGGATTATCCCACCATGAATAAAGATCCATGGGAATTACCAAGAGGAGATCAAATTCCTTATGAGGATCGAAAAGATTATGAAAAGCAGATGCGAACGGGATACACCATTCGCGAATCAACAAAACATTGGTGGATAAAAGATACGGATCAGCCTTATGGAGAAGATAAGCGTTTTGACTGGATCCGTGGTTACCACGTTGGTGGCCGTTCTATTATGTGGGGCCGACAGAGTTACCGTTTGTCACCCATGGATTTTGAAGCCAACGCTAAAGAGGGTGTAGCCGTTGATTGGCCCATACGTTACGACGATGTAGCTGATTGGTATTCTTATGTTGAGAAATTTGCAGGTATCGCCGGTGAAGCTTTGGGCTTGCCTCAGCTGCCTGACAGTGAATTTTTACCGTCATGGGATCTGAACTGTGTAGAAGAGGAACTGAAATCTTCTATGGCTGAAAAATTTGACCGGGTATTGACAATTGGCCGACATGCAAATCTTTCCCAGGCCCATAATGGCCGCGGGACCTGCATGAACAGAAATCTTTGCAGCAGGGGCTGTCCGTTCGGTGCATACTTCAGCAGTAATGCCGCAACTCTTCCTGCCGCCGCAGCAACCGGAAACATGTCACTCCGACCACACTCTATTGTGAATGAAGTGATGTATGATGAAGAAACCGGTAAAGCTACCGGGGTTCGTGTTGTAGATGCCGAATCGGGTGAAGAGTTTGAGTATTATGCAAAAATCGTATTCCTGAATGCATCAACCGTAGGGTCAACATCTATTTTGCTTAATTCAACTTCGGATCGATTTCCAAACGGAATGGGTAACGATTCAGGTGAATTGGGTCATAACATGATGGATCACCACTTTAGAGTGGGAGCCAATGGAGAATGGGATCGCCATGAAGACAAATATTATTGGGGACGTCGTCCTACCGGATTTTACATTCCGCGCTACAGAAATTTAAACGGAAATGACCGTGATTACCTGCGAGGATTTGGATATCAGGGCAGTGCCAGTCGTCAGGGATGGCATCGTGGAGTTCGTGAACTGGCTATCGGTTCAGAACTGAAAGATCTGGTTTCTACTCCCGGAAAATGGACATTAGGCATGACTGCATTCGGTGAAATGCTGCCTGATCACAGTAATCGGATGTATTTGAATTACGACAAAACCGACAAATGGGGTCAGCCTACGGTTGTGTTTGATGTTGAGTTCAAAGAAAACGAATTCAAAATGCGTGAAGACATGAAGAACGATGCAGCTGAGATGCTTGAAGCTGCCGGGATGAATAATGTAAGTACTTATGATGATCCCGGAGGTCCCGGACTTGGAATTCACGAAATGGGAACGGCCCGAATGGGTAGAGATCCTGAAACGTCGGTTCTTGGTGAGTGGAATCAGATTCATACCGTGCCAAACGTATTTGTTACGGACGGATCCTGCATGACTTCCGCAGCATGCCAAAATCCTTCATTAACATATATGGCATTAACAGCCCGGGCCGCAAATTACGCAGCAGAAGAACTTAAAAAAGGGAATCTATAATGGATAGCAAGAACAACAATATTGACAGAAAAGAAGCGATAAAACGAACCGGTTTACTTTTGGGCGGAGTGATTTTTGCCCCAAATATTTTGGGAGTCCTTAAGGGATGTACCGCCACACCGGGAGACTGGACGCCTGTTCTTTTTTCAAGAACACAGGCAAGTACAGTAACAGCCCTTGCAGATGTAATTTTACCGGCAGATGATACTCCTGCAGCCAGTGAGGTAGGTGTACCGCAGTTTATTGAAACTATGGTGAATGAAACCTACAGTGATGAGCAGCGGGAAGCGTTTCTGGCCGGACTCGATAAGTTTACAGAAGACTCCAGGGCAGAGTTACAGGTTGATTATACCGAGGGTACGGACGAACAGAAATATGAATTCACCTATTTTCAGAATCGTATAGCTTTGGAAGATCCAACCGGTGAGACGCCCTTTATTCTTACCTTTAAAGAACTGACGATGCTTGGATATTTCACATCAGAAGTGGGAGCAACGCAAGTACTGCGTTATGAAGCAAATCCCGGAATATATGATGGATGTATGCCTCTTGAAGATGTTGGCCGAACCTGGGCTACGTAAACTTTATTTAAAGTCTCTCAGTAAAATGAGAGACTTTACAATACAATAGGCTGAAAGCCTGAAATAGGTCAGGTTACCTTCTGGTAAATAATACGTCTATTTGAAAACCTATATTCCTCACCATGATATTCGCTATTGCAGGCTTTCAGCCTTCTGTATGTTTTGCCGCATTATTACCTATGGCTTTGCCATAGGCTGTGTTATGTCAGGCTTTCAGACTGGGGTTCTAATCTTTGCGTGATATCAATGGCGGTTTCATAGGTTGGGTTGCAATAGGCTTTCAGCCTTTGTATTTCGATTGCAATTTTAGACCAATAGGTGCAATAGGTCGGCTTATTCTAGGTTTTCAACTTGGGATATTTCCCGTGGACATTTCTTTCGGGATCGTAACCATAGGCTGAA
>PWFZ01000471.1 GCA_003555185.1 Balneolaceae bacterium
AACAAAAGCGTCGAAAACCATTAGCAGATCTTCGGCTACTTCATCACGGGTTCTACCTTCAATTCTATGTCGGGGAACCATCGCTTTTACTTCTCCATCAACAAAAAATGCGAATGCCGGAGATGATGGCGGGTAGTCACTAAAGTACTCCCGTGCACGTTCTGTTGCTTCTTTATCCTGTCCTGCAAAAACTGTAACGAGGTGATCGGGTGTATTAGAGGTCTTCTCAAGAGCAATATTAACTCCGGGCCGCGCGTTCCCTGCGGCACAACCGCAAACTGAGTTGATAACCATCAACATAGTTCCTTTTTTATAATCTTTCATCGCCCGATCTACATCTTCAGGCGTTTTGAGCTCTTCAATATTAAGGTCGGTGAGCTCTTTGCGCATCCAGGATGTGTCGGGTCCTACTCCAAATCCAAATTGCATAATCGGTTTATTTTAATTGTTTGATTTCATTTCCACCAATATAAGCATAATTCATTACTTTATTGGTTCGTCTGTTTAAGGTGACAACAAAGTTTACAGGCAAAAATCTCATTTCCAGAAAAAATCTATCAATAATGTCTACACGTATTTCAACTTTTCTATTTCTTTCTATCTGTTTCACCATTTCTGCATGTTCCGGCACAAAAGTGATGAGCCCAGAAAAAACGGATCGTGAACTTACTGTAGATGGTAATCTTTCCGGGTGGAATCTCGGAAGCAGTTTGCTACACGAGTCAGAATCAGTCAACTATTATGTAACGCATACAGATGACTTTCTATATTTATATGTAGATGTGAGAAGCCCGTCAAAAAATAACGCGATGAAGCAATCAGGATTTATTGTCTATTTAAGCAATAGCGAAGATGACCGGAAAAAAATCGGGATATCTTATCCCGCGGGTACTTTTAACTTACTTCGAAATAACAACCCCGGGGAGTATCAATCCTTCACAAGAGATCCTGAATGGGCCTCAAAGCCGGGGAACAGAACATTGCTCGAGGATTTAGAAAAAGAGGTGTTTGAGCGCCCCATGATTGTTGAGAGATACGATGGTGGGTCAAGTACGCAACGGGGTTTTGTTGGAATGGACCAGCTGGAAGTAGATGGCATTCAAATTGCCATCAATCAGGATCGCCGTTTAATAGGTCTTGAAATGAAAATCCCCCTGAATGAGTCCTCTGTTTATACATTAAATAAAGAGGAAAATATTTGGTTGGGGCTTGAAATTGATCCTCCAAATTTTCGTATCGCCAATGAGTATGATAGCAGCAGAAATAATCAGCGAATGGGTGGACAAAATCAGAGAGTACGACAATCTCAAGGGAATCAAAGGAGCAACTTAAGAAGGAGTTTAGGGCAATACGAGCAGTGGTTTAAACTGAACTTAAATTAAAAAAGGCACTGCATATGTTATGCAATGCCTTCTTATTTCCTCAAAAAAAAGCGGCTACAGATTAAGTAGTAGCTTCTTTATAATTTTTTTCGACCTGTTCCCAGTTTACCACATTCCAAAATTCAGAAATGTAATCTGGCCGACGGTTTTGGTAGTGCAGATAATATGCATGTTCCCAAACGTCTACTCCAAGAATTGGAGTTAAGCCGTTCATTAGCGGGCTGTCCTGGTTTGGAGTTGAAATCACTTTTAATGCTCCGGAATCATCTACGCATAACCAACCCCACCCTGAGCCAAACTGTCCGGCAGCGGTGCTGCTAAACTTCTCTTTAAAATCCTCGAAACTGCCAAAAGTATCATCAATAGCTTTTGCGACGCTCCCTGTTGGATTTCCACCACCATTTGGTGATAAAACTTCCCAAAACAGCTTGTGATTTGCGTAACCGCCACCGTTATTAATTACATTTTGGCGAATGTCTTCAGGCACTTCGTTTATTTTTTGAAGTACTACTTCTATCGGCAACTCTGCAAATTCATGCCCTTCTAATGCAGCATTAACCTTATTTGTATACCCTTGATGGTGTTTTCCATGATGAATTTTCATTGTTTTTTCATCAATATGTGGTTCTAACGCATCGTGTGCGTACGGTAGTTCAGGTAGTTTATAAGCCATTTTCTTGTGTGCTTTTTGAATGAATATTTCGATTAAAAAAATTTATAACGTCTTATATTTCAATAGTTTAAATATAACGATATCGACGCTATCATTAAAGTGGATTTGAGGCTTAAATCGTTCCTCTTTTATTATTTAATATTCGAAATGGGTTTAACTAAATGAAACCTTATTTTAAAGTAACT
The DNA here is from genome assembly GCA_003555185.1 of Balneolaceae bacterium. Taxonomy (GTDB): domain Bacteria; phylum Bacteroidota; class Rhodothermia; order Balneolales; family Balneolaceae; genus SW132. The sequence continues at coordinate 2,241 of PWFZ01000471.1, forward strand.
CTGTTAAACTCAATTAAACAAACACTATGAAATTTGATTACGATGTAATCATTATCGGTAGCGGTCCCGCAGGCTTTTCGTGTGCAATGCAAAGCTCGAAATTCAACAAGAAAGTTCTGATTGTAGAAGCTAATGCAGATCACTTGGGAGGCGCCTGGATAAACTCCGGTACGGTTCCAAGCAAATCACTGCGTGAGGCAGCAAAATCCATTTATAACTTTCATTCTCAATTTGCTGATGAAAATGGGCGTAAACCCTACGAAAAATTTCGGATGGAGGATCTTCTTCAATACAAAAAGTCTATTCTGGAGAATAAAAATCAAAAGGTTAAGAATGACTTAATTAAAAATGAGGTTGAGACTTATCGCGGCTGGGGCAAAATAATTGGTAAAAATGAAGTTGAAGTTACCAATCAGCTAAATGAATCAAATATTTTTACAGCCAAAAAAATATTGATTGCCACCGGTAGCAGTCCTGAAGAGCCTAAGAATTTTGAGATTGATCACTCAAATATTCTGAATTACGAATCTATCTTAAACGTAACTCATATTCCGCGCAGATTAATAATCATCGGCGCAGGCATTATCTCTTTTGAATATGCAACCATTTTTGCTGCACTTGGAACCCGCGTTACGATTTTAACAGATAGTAATGATGTGTTACCCTTCCTCGATCACGAGATAAAAGACGAGCTTTTAACACTGCTTAAAAAGAAAAACATTCAACTTTATACAGGTGTTGGAGTTGAATATGTTGGCGTTAATAAGTTGCGAACATGTACCGAAGTAGGATTTAAAGCACAAAGCGGTGATACACGACTGCAAGTTATTGAAACAGAGCATGTCCTTTACGTTGGAGGTAAAAAACCTAATCTTAAAAACCTGGGGCTTGACTCCGTAGGTATTGAATTAGATGAGGATGGATACTTAAACGTCGATGATGGATTTAGAACCAATGTTGATAATATTTATGGAGCAGGTGATGTTATCGGATTTCCATCTTTAGCATCAGCATCTTTTGTACAGGGGCAATTGGCAGCATCGAATATGTTTGGAGGAACAACCGAAAATTATACAAATTCAATTCCTTATGGAATTTACTCTATCCCGGAAATTTCCGGTATTGGGCTCACCGAACAGGATGCGAAAAAGCAAAATATTGACGTAACCGTAGGACGGGCTTATTACAAAAACATTACACAGGCCGACATAGGGCATCTTGAAGATGGCTTATTAAAGCTGGTATTTAGAACTGACAATCTAAAACTACTGGGCGTACATATCATTGGTGATACCGCGCCGGATTTGATTCACTTAGGTCAAAGTGTAATGGCTTACGACGGTGACATCCGATACTTTTTCCAGCATGTACTAAACTACCCGTCTTTTTCCGAAGCTTACAGAATTGCAGCGTTTAATGGCGTAAACAGAGTTCACAAAGCCGGAGTTAAGTACAAGAAAATCCTAAAAAATGATAACTGATTTAAAAATGGCTATACGTAATGTATGGCCATTATAATTCCCTGCGAATCTTTTGCAGGTGCTTCAGGAATCGTTTTCAAATTCTTTGTAACCGATATTTTTGCAGCAAGAGCCAATGCCATAGAGTCTACAATATCATCCTCTCCCACTTCATTGCGCCGGAACTCCTCTTTAATCTCTCTGAAAAAATCTGCGGCAATCTCTTCGTGATTGCTCACTAAATCGAGCCGATGCCGTAATCCTTTTTTTGTCGCTTTCTTTTGATAGATGGTTCCACCATTCAAATTCATAAAGATTAATTCAGGGTGACTTTCAAAAACTTTTTCCTGCAGTTCAGGGGTTGCCTGTAACATACCGTCAATCGTTTTAATTTTTGGTGTGATGTTCCACGCCTGAACGGTCAGCTTTTTCTCGGTATACTCATAGCTCTCTATATTTGCCTCCACATATGACGGAGCGTGAAGTGCAGGACGAATCGGGGGGCTGAATACACTTGCCGCATATTCTCCACCCAATTTTTTACGGAGCAGTTCATCACATAAACGGGTATAGTTTTCGTCTTCCATACCAATCGGCATGTCAATCAAGATCCTATCGTACGTATCTAATGCCACTTTTAGTTCATCATCTGACCTAAGCACCTTGTAGTGAGGATCTTCATCAAAACTGATTAAAATCCACCCTGCTTTACAACCGTCTATTCCTGCTGTTTTCACGTTATCCTATAGTTTGATTTATGCCTTTTTTTCCCGCAGTGATATATGAAGTTCTTTCAGCTGTTTCTCATCAACCACATCAGGCGCATTATCCATCACGCTCTGTGCTTTTTGATTTTTCGGAAACGCAATCACATCACGCAGACTGTTTGCTCCGGCCATCAACATAACAATTCTGTCGAGACCCAATGCAATTCCTCCGTGTGGCGGAGCTCCATATGTAAATGCATCCAAAAGAAAACCGAATTTCTCACGGGCTTCTTCTTCCCCAATGCCCAGCACTTTAAACATCTGCTGCTGAACTTCAGAATTATGGATACGAATTGAACCACCGCCAATTTCACTTCCATTTAATACAAGATCATAGGCTCTGGCATTCACTTCCTCGGGAGCAGTTTCCAGTTTATCCATATCCTCTTCTTTTGGAGAAGTAAAAGGATGATGGAGGGCAAAATATCGCTGACTCTCTTTATCCCACTCAACCAATGGAAAGTCGGTTACCCATAAAAAGTTACTTTTTGTCTGATCAATTAATCCAAGATCTTTCCCCATCATCAAGCGCAGGGTTCCCATTTGGTTGTAGACCTGAGGATTGGGACCGGCCAAGATCAAAATCAAATCGCCGTTACTGGCGCCGGTTTCATCAACCATCTCCTGAACTTTTTCTTCCGTCAGGAATTTCCCAACGCTGCAAAGGTGGCCTTCATCAGACACTTTAATATAGATAAGTCCTGCGGCACCGGTTTCTCTTTTTACATCTTCGGTTAAACGGTCTAACGCGCCTCGTCCCAGTTCGCCTTTTCCGGGAACGTTAATGGCAACCACTTTACCTTTTTTCTTTACGGTTGTCTCAAAAATCTTGAATCCACAATCTGCCAACAGACCGGAAAGATCAGTAATCTTTAAGCCAAAACGAGTATCCGGTTTATCAGAACCGTAGGTTTCAATGGCTTCTTTATAGGTCAT
>PWFZ01000334.1 GCA_003555185.1 Balneolaceae bacterium
GCACGTGATTCAGCCGTGTAGATCACAAATGATCCTTTCGAGTTCCAACGCGCAGCATATCCGGAACCGGAGAGTTTGTCAGCCCATTTTTCGAGTGTAATTCGGTAAACAACCATCTATGCGAACGCACCAAATTCGATGCGCATTAGTTCGTCGTAGATTAGATCGGTGCCACCGGGGGTTTGCATGAGTTTTAGCGGATGCTGGCCACCCAACCCATGTGACGGTTTTCGCAGCCACCGATCGAATGAAGAGATTTCCCCGAAAACTTCTTCTGCTTTTTGATAGAGCGTAATCATTTTTAGAAGCTGCTCACTGTTGAGTGCGCTTAGGTTTTTATCCTCTTTTTGATATCGCTGTATTGTTTTAAAGGATACATCAAGCAGATTGGAGAGCTCCTGGTTGGAGAGACCGGAAACTTCGATTAGATCGAAGAATGCATTTACGGAAATTCCTTCCTGAGCTTGATTAACAAGATTATAGGAATCGCTGTGGGTAGCCTTGTATTTTACGGCTACATCCTGAACCATGAGTGTGGTATTATTGGGTGGGTATTTGCTCATAACGTTTGGCTTGTGGATATATGTCTATTAAATTTAGACAAATATACCATGTTTTAAAAAACCCACCCTATTTTCTAATATTTACACTGTAATAGATTTATAAGCTATGGCGAGTCCTTTTTCGAACGCTTTTATGGCTGCTTCAATGGTATCGGCGGAGGCTCCTTTTGTGCTCCACTGCTGATTATCCTTATTGAATGTTAGCGTTACCACAACCAGCGAATCGGTATCCGGGCTCAATATTTCCACTTCATGATTAATTACTTCAAGAGAAATAATCTTGTCGGACTCTGCTTTTATGGCATTTAATACCGCATCAATCGGTCCTACTCCTTTGTCTTTGGAAATCACTTCTTTGCCATCAATGCTAAGCTTCACTCCGGCCGTGATGAGCTCTTCTTTTCTCATGGTTACTTTGTAATCGAGTACTTCAACAGGAAGTTCGAGGTCAGTCTCTTCGTTTAATAGCATGGTGTGCAGATACTCAATTTCATTTTTCTGCAGTGTTTTTCCACGCTTATTCATTCGATCAACATGCTCTTTGTAGAGACGTTCGTGATTTTCGTCCATCTTCAAATTAGCAAGGAGATTATCGCGAGACTTCCCGAATGATTTCTGCTGAACCTCAATAAATCCGGAATTAATATATCCGTGGATATGATCCAGGTCAGGCTTCAGTACAGGCGCAGTAAGCGAGTGCTTTGCCACAACTTTGGTGTCCTTAAGTCCTGATCCGGTCAGTACAAACAGACAGCGCTTCCCCTTAAATTTCTCGCGATTGTTCTTGAACGCAGCCAGCGGAAGTGCGCAGGCGGGTTCAGTGAAATGTCCTTCATTAACCGCCATCTCCATCAACGATTCAAGAATCTCATCTTCTGTAGTGGTAAGTGCTTCGCCATGAGTATCATCAATGGCTTTCAGTACTTTATAAAAATCAATTGGGTTTGATGTGGCCACCGACGACGCCATTGTGTTGGTTCTGTCGTGCACAATTTTTTCGCGTTTAAAGATACCTTGCACAACAGGTGAACTCTCTTCGGGCTGAACGGCAACAAGACTTGGAATTTGATCCGTAAGTCCGGCTTCTTTTAACTCTTTAAATCCTTTATAAATGGCGCCAAAATTTGTGCCGCATCCTACGGGAATAAAAATATAGTCAAACGGTTTTTCCTGTTGCTCAACCAGCTCATAGGAAAAAGATTTCTGACCCTCTTCACGAAATACATAATCTCCGGCCAGGTAGTAATTGCCTGATTTCGCGAATTCACGGCAGAGCGCTTCACATTTGGTGAAATCACCCTGGATACGAATGATAATAGCACCGTATATGGTCGCCTGTGCCAGCTTTGCTTCAGAGGTAACTTCCGGCACAAATACATAGCATGGAATATTAAACCATGCAGAATAGGCCGCAACCGAAGCCGCCATATTTCCTGTTGATGCCAGACAGATTGCATCTTTTCCAAGCTCGATCGCTTTCTGAACTTCAATATAACTCCCACGGTCTTTGAAACATCCCGTCGGATGTTCAAACTCAAGTTTTGCGTACAAATCAGCTTCATACGTTTCGGAAAGACGGGTGAGATGTCGCAGCGCGGTGCTGTGATTTCGAAGCGGATCGGGAATAATACTATTTAATGGATACTGTATCTCCTCTCTGGACTCGTTATACTCAATCGTTAATACACCCTCGCAAACGGTGCAGTAAGTTGAAGTTTTTTGTTCGTCGTTATCTGCACCACACATGATGCATTTCATAGAATAACCGGTGTGAATAGAGGACATGTAGGAAATTTCTTATTGAATTTATTTATCTGAAAATACGAAGGAATTATGCGATCCTGAAACCTATTTGGAAGCGCTTTTAAAATGGGTGCTTTTCGCTAATCCGACTTTAATGGCAGCAGGATGATGTCTTCAAAATCCATATCAAGTTCTTCTAAAATAGGTCCTGCAATTTCGATGATTTCTTCATCAGGATATTCCGCAAGACCTTCCAGCTCCACGTATAAAAGATCGTTCATTTCATCGATGTAATAGGATGCATCCAGTGACTCAAAACTTTGTTTCAGAATCTTTACCAAATATTCAACATCTTCCTGCCAGGCTTCTAATTCAGTTTCGTTAGGTTCGGCCATCTCTGTATGTTTAATTTACAATTTTAGAATAAAAAAAGTGTCGCGATAACAACGTATTTAGGTATTGAAAATATGAATCCATCTGTTAAAAAATTAGGATTATCTGCAAATAAAAATATTCGCACAATTATCGGTTTGATGTCCGGTACATCACTCGATGGCCTTGATATTGCCCTTTGCAAGATACAGGGTGCCGGGGAAAATACAGAAGTGGAACTGAGTGAATTTATCACAAAAGAGTATGATGCGAGACAAAAATCCCGGCTAAAATCCATATCGTCAGTTGAAAACGTTGAATTGAAGGAGCTCTGCTACCAACATACCTGGCTGGCATCAGTACACGCAGGGATGATCAATGAAGCTCTGACAGAGTGGGGTATTAACCCTGTTGAAGTAGACTGCATCGCCAGTCACGGACAAACTATCTATCATCTGCCTGGGAGAGATCAAACAGATACCCCGCAACCATTGAACAGTACACTGCAAATTGCGGATGGGGATCAGATTGCGGTGAATACCGGAATCGTAACAATCAGCGATTTCCGTCAAAAACATACCGCTCATGGAGGAGAGGGAGCACCGATGGCTGCACTGGTAGACCGTCTGCTTTTTGGACACGAAACAGAATCCCGGATTCTGTTGAACATCGGAGGAATTGCCAACTTTACATGGCTTCCGGCCGGAAAACAATCACACGAAAAATCCTTCACCACCGACACCGGTCCCGGCAACACACTGATCGACAACGTAGTCCAAAACTATTTCAATGAGCCGTTTGATAAGGACGGCAAAATTGCCTCATCCGGAAACGTTCATGTCGAACTGCTAAATCTGCTTTCCGGAGATTCCTGGTTTAATGAGAAACACTCTAAATCAACCGGACCGGAGTATTTTAATGTGGGCTGGATTGAGCGTCTGACCAAAAATGCCGGAATGAATTTGAAGGAGGTTAAACCTGAAGATCTGGTCGCTACAGTAACCGAACTTTCAGCGAAAACTATTGCCCAAAGCATCAATGCTAATGTAAAGAGTCCTGAAGATTCGCCAATCTACGCCAGCGGAGGTGGAGCGCGCAATCCGATATTAATGAATCGCCTGAAAGAAATTTTGGGTCAGACGGAACTGCATGATTTTTCAAAACTTGGGTTAGATCCCGATGCCAAAGAGGCGGTTATATTTGCCGTACTTGCCAATGAAATGCTGGCCGGTGAAGGGTTTGAATTTAATTCAGGGGCCGAGATAAAAAGAATCAACTTCGGAAAAATCTCCTTTCCAGAGTAAAGTACCTCGGGCAGCCTGGCATGGAAGTACCTCGGGCAGCTTGCCCGAGAAAGAAGGACTTATTTCAAAACTCATAAAACCGGACAAGCTGTCCGGGATACTAAAGAACTCCGCCCCAATACGCCCCTGAGCAAAAGTACCTCGGGCAGCTTGCCCGAGAGAGAAGGACTTATTTCAAAACTCATATGCCCGGACAAGCTGTCCGGGGTACTAATCACTCCCCAACAAACTCCAATACTCTCTTATATTCAGCTATCAAACTCTCTCTCACAGGTGCAGCTCTTCTTACAATCTCTTTCTGCTGAACCAAATATTCTTTCCGTCCCTCTTCCGTTTCGATCATGATAGGAGAAAGCCCAAATTCTTCCAAATCATACGGACTCGCCTTCATATCAATCGTGCGGGCAAAAACGGCCAGGGAAAACGCATCGCGAATGGTCTCGCTGGATATCCATGGGTACATTTTAAACGCCCATTTGTACAGATCCATATTGGTATGGATACAGCCCTGCTGCTCCATGTCTTTGAGCGATTCTCGTTCTATCTGATGTTTGTTCATCGGTCGAGCCTTTTCGGTGAAAAAGCGGAAATCATCAAAATGTGTGCAAAGCAGCGGACGTGATTCCACAAACTCAGCAATGGCATCATCGGAAAGTCGAAGTGGAATTTGTTCGTGCCTAACCGTGTCAGCCCGATAAACCATTGCCCATTCGTGCATGCCAAAACATCCATAGAATGGTTTGGTTTCGGATGTTCTCTGCATCAGATCAAGCATCCAGTTGATGGATCGAAGTCGCTTACGAGGAAAGTTCATCTCATCGAGATAGGCTGCGTCATTTTTAACGGCAAGCTCACTGATTTCAGGAAGAGGTCCTTCACCGTTAACTTCGAGTTTTACACCCACACCGGGAGACCATCGTGAGAGTTGTGCAGGCCTGAAGTTGTAATATTCAAAAAGAAAATCGAGGACAGGGTCTTTTATGTGCGCAGACCGTTTTTTAAGATAAGGCTCCAGAATACGGTTCATGGCCTGTTCGTGCTCTTTTTTGGCACGGGTCCACTCTTCAAGAGAGAGGGTAGTCATGTCTTTTTTGACGAATTCTTCGAGCTTTTTCATGCCCACAAAATAGGATTCTTTTTATTGCCATGTAAATCTCAAATTCTGTAAAATAGAAACAGAAAGCCATGATTTTATGATGAAAGAGATCACACATTTTTTAATTCATTTGCGATTGCACTACCAATTTGTGCTTTTGTCGGGTGGGTTTTTGCTTGGCGGCTTTATGTCTTCGGAAATGAATACCCAGCAATATTGGCTGCAATTTCTAAATGTGCATATTCTGCTTTTTGGTGGGGCAACAGCCTACAACTCCTGGTGGGATAAAGACACCGGACCGATCGGCGGGCTGAAA
>PWFZ01000437.1 GCA_003555185.1 Balneolaceae bacterium
TCAATATTGGTTTGTTTTCGATCTTTAGACTGATAGCTGATGGCATAACTCCCATCGATTAATATTCTTGAGAGTCCGTCTTTCATTAAAACCATTTCAACATCCCAGCTTTCGGTTGTGGATACTAACGAATCGCTGAGTGCTGATTCAACTTGCCGGCTGTCGAATTCGGAAAGATCGGAACATGCCGTTAATGAGATGAAAAAAATAATGAGAAAAGCAGTTGGCTTATGTAGTGCCAAAGTACCGGTCTCCGGCATCACCCAACCCGGGAACGATATACGCATTTTCATTAAGTTTCTCATCAACCGCTGCAGTGATAATTGAAACATCTGGGTATTTTTTTGTGATTCGTTCGAGGCCTTCCGGTGCACATATTAAAGAGATAAAACGGATCTGTTTTGCGCCTTGGTTTTTCAGAAAGCCAATAGCATCATCGGCACTACCTCCGGTGGCAAGCATGGGATCAACCAACAATACCATTCCGTCAGAGACTCCGTCGGGTAAGTTGGAATAATAGTCAACGGGTTCGTGGGTGGTTTCGTCTCTGTACATGCCTAGATGTCCAACTTTAGCGTCAGGAATAAAATCGATGATAGCATCAACCAAACTGAGTCCTGCACGAAGAATTGGGACAACAATCACTTCGGTGTCTATCTCTGACCCCTTTGTTTGGGTAATTGGCGTTTCAATAACACTTTCTCGCAGGGGTAACTCCTTTAGGGCTGAATAAGCCAGGATGGTTGCCACCCGCGCCATTGCTTTTCGAAATTCGACAATACCGGTGTTTTTATCGCGAAGGATTGATAAATCTCGTGCAACAACCGGGTGTTCAATCACCGTGATATTTTTATGCATGGTTATCTGTTGTTTAATCAGACCTCTGTATTATCGAAATATGTTCTGGTAACTTTTACAATTACACCGGATAACGCAAACAGAGCAATAATGTTGAAGAATGCCATCAGACCAAGCATTACATCACCAAATGCCCATATGGTTGTAAGTGCGGTTACGGCACCTAAAAAGTGCATTCCAACAAATGCCAGTCTGTAATAGAAGATTGATTTGAACCCAAATAAATACTGTGCGGCTCTGTCACCATAGTAACTCCAGCTAATGGAGGTTGAGATACCAAATAGAATTACACTTATGGTAACCAGTAACCCGCCACCGGCAGATATTGGAGCGAGGCCTATTTCAAAGGCACGAGCTGTTAACGGAGCCCCATTTTCCACCACGCCGCCATAGAGTCTGTTTAACTGCTGATCATCTTCGGTGAATACCACAGGTGAAACTCCGGCTCCTTCAATTCGTCCATTAAAATATTCTGTTTCGTCAGGGTTCGCATACATCGTATCAACAGCTACAGAGTATCGTTTCATTTCTCCGTTTACAGGTACACCATTTTCGAAAAAGAGAACATTCCTTAATTCGGGATCGTCAGTTTCTTCAATGGTATATTCGATAGCTCCATCTGCCGGGTTTACGGTTGCAGAGTGATGCATATCCCATGCTCCTGTAGATACAATCACAAGACCGGTTATTGTACAAACAATTAATGTATCAATAAACGGCTCGAGGAGAGCAACGACTCCTTCGCGTACAGGTTGATCCGTTTTTGCTGCAGAGTGAGCAATGGGGGCTGAACCCTGGCCTGCTTCGTTTGAGAATAATCCCCGCTGTACGCCATAGCTTAATGTGATAATGAGTGCACCTGATCCTACTCCCAGAATTCCCGCTTCGGGGCTAAACGCCATGGAGATAATTGTCCAGAATGCAGGAATTACCATTTGATAATTTATAAGTAAAATTACAAGTCCCACAAGTACATAAATAGTTGCCATAAAAGGAACCAGACGAGCGGTTACGTACCCGATTCGTTTAATTCCACCAAGGATAACTGCACCTACAAGTCCTGCAGTAATAAATCCGGTTAAAGCTTTTGGGAAGTCAAAATCACTAGCCATTACATCAGCAACAGTGTTTGCCTGCACGGCATTACCTGTTAGGAATGCACAAATAGCCGCGGCAATAGAAAAGGCAACAGCAAGCCATTTCCAATTAGGGCCAAGTCCTTTTTCGATATAGTACATCGGGCCACCTGAAACGGATCCATCAGGGTTAGTTACACGATACTCCTGAGCAAGTGTTACCTCGGTATATTTGATGGCCATACCTAAGATGGCGGTAATCCACATCCAAAACAGTGCGCCGGGTCCACCAATATGAATGGCAAGTGCCACACCCGCAATATTACCAATCCCAACAGTTGCGGATAATGCCGTAGTTAATGCCTGGAAATGGTTGATGTCACCTTCGTCATTAGGGTCATCATAATGACCTCTAACTACTTTTAGTCCATGGCTAAACTGTGTTATCTGAATAAAACTTAATCGAACAGTAATAAAAATCCCGAAGGAGAGAAGTAAGACTACCATAAAGGGTAGTGCTTCGGGGGTGTTCCAAACGATATCTAAAAGCCAATTAATAATAGTTTCAAATAGATCCATGGACGTCATTGAGCATTTAAAATTTTTGTAAGTCCGAAGGTATAAATAATTACCGTTTTATTTTAGTAAAAAATTGATACTAAAATGAACGATTCATCTTTATTTTTTCTTTGAACCATCAGTGCCACATTAGATTATGTGTATCTTTGACTGTAAAACATAACCAAAAAGACAAATTACAAACATTATGACAAAGGCAGATATTGTAGATATCATATCATCATCAACAGGATTAACGAAAGTTGAAACTGAAACTGTAGTTAAAGGTTTTTTGGATACTGTGATTGATGCGATGAAAAGAAATGAAACAATTGAACTTCGCGGTTTTGGAAGTTTTAAGGTTGTTAAAAGAGCTCAGCGCGTTGCAAGAAATCCAAAGACAAATGAAGAAGTGATTGTGCCGGAACAACATGTACCCATGCTAAAAATCTCTAAAGATTTTAAAAAACAGGTAAACGAATCCGTTAACTAAATGAGTGCTCTTTAGGGAGAACATTCAATAACACGAATCTCGTACAATTTGCTCTGATTTCAATCCCAGCTCTTAAAAAGAAAACGTAGTTCATATTTTTCTTTTAAAGATCTTTTCTTTTACGAATCCGTTTCTTAGTCTGATCACCGACCAGTAGTAATAAGCGAAAGATAGTTTCGTTTAATTTTTTTCTGATGTGATTGACTAAGTTATGAGGATATTTTTTGTCTGTATATATTCGATTTGTATACTACTTTTTGTGGCGTGTAATCAGCTTCCCGAAGCTGATTATTACGAAATAGAGGGGGTGGTATCTATCGAGGCGGAATCGAAAGGTAATAGTAATAATTGGATTGTAGAGCACAATTATACGAATTACGGTCTTTTATCAACAGAAGCTGAAGCGGATGATCCCGGGCATATTCGCTACACATTTTATGTGTCGAATCCGGGTGAATACTCAATCTGGTTACTTAGCAGACTGTATGACGATGATTCTGCAAAAAATCATATTGATTTTTCAGTTTACAAAAACGGAAATTTAGAACTGCTTACCTCATCATTTCAATTTCCCTCAAGAGAGATTCCCGAATGGGTAAACAAGTCGAAAAATGGAGAGGGAATTTCTGTTACTATTTCTGAAAAAGGGTTTTATTCAATCGAATTTTATTCCCATGGTAATGAAGGATATCTCCTCGACAAAATTCATTTTACACTGAACAATGCCCGCAAGCCCAGGGGAATGGGATATCCGGAAACCATAGACCCACGGTTTGACCCGGTTGATCAAAAAAGGGAACAGCTGATCCGTATTCCACCGCAATGGGCATTTGGGGGATTGTATGGGGTATCTTCCGATGAGGAAACCATCAGGAAAAAAATCGAAGAGTTACTTGATAAAGGAATACCTGTAGATGCTTTATTAATAGATAATTTTCCGGATAAAAACGACAATCAGCTAAGAGAGCTTTCTCAATTCCTTGGTCAACATGAGATTCGTTACGGTTCCCGGGTTGTAGAAAGAATACCGGATACAAATGTCGATTTTGTACTGCTTCCCTTTGGCTCAGATTTAGATTTTGTTCAAGAATCTTACGAAATGACACGTAGTCAACATGAGGAAAGGACAGGCCGCGGACTTACAATTTCCGGGATAAATAATGTATATGACGAGCAGTTTAAAGGTTTCCCCGTTAATAGATATTCGGAGCATCAATCAACCGGTTTTGATGCCTTGAAAGATCAACTCGAAAAAGTAAGTAATCCTCGCTTAACTACATATGAAGTTCCTTTTTTAACCCATGATTTGATAGATCCGAATGATGTTGGGGACGGGTTAAGAGAGGAGTTGCTAAAGAGGTGGATTCAATTTTCTGCATTTAATCCTGTTATGACAATGTTTCCGTCATCAGATAAACTTTTTTCAGAGGGTGGTTTTTCAGAATCTGTTTTTGACAACCTGAAAAAGTACTCGGTACTCAGGAATAAACTCTTTCCATACATCTATACTCACGCTCATTTTACAAGACAAAGTGGGGAGAAGATGATTCAGGGAGATGGATTACGATTTACGCAATTTATGTTTGGGGATGCATTTTTAGTTGCACCGATTACAGATTATGGAGCACGAGAGCGATCTGTCTATTTTCCTGAGGGATATTGGTATGATTATAACAGCGATAATACATACGAAGGAGGAAGGTCGTGGTTTATTGAAGCTCCTTTAGAATCCATTCCATTGTACGTAAAGGCAGGGTCTGTTATACCGTATAGGAAATTTGCACCAACTATAGAAAAAGGGGATAAATCTTATTTAAAGGTAGAAGTCTACACCGGTGATGCAGGTACATTTCGGTTGACGGAAGATGATGGGGAAACTGAAGATTATCTGCGTGGAATAGCGGCACGAACTATGTTTCGATACAATGAAATACAGGGTCATAAAATACTTACCATAGGCGCAGTTCAGCGACATTATAGAGGAATGGTAACCGAGAGAGATTATGAAATTCATTTCCTGCATGCCGACAGGCCATCAGATATTTTGATCAACGAGAGTTCTGTAGCTACATCAGAACAGGAGGGGGAGGCTTATTGGATTTATGAGGACGAAAAAGGTGCAATCAAATTGTTTATACCGGGAGCAAACAGAGATGAGAAAATAGATATTGAAATTCTTCCCTGATTTTTAAGTAAGAAATAAGTTAGATGGCTCCATTTCTGCCCGGGAATGCCGAAGCAGGAGCTTCGGGATACGTAATATATAGTTGATTGGTTTATTAGGGAATGGTACTTACCCAATTAGTGTGTCTGAGATGTCTTCTTGCTTTCGTTAGCAACGTAGCAATTTTTAGAAAAAATTACATCGTGTTCTTTTTAAAAAGGCTGATCTCGTATTTTAGCTTTGGA
>PWFZ01000411.1 GCA_003555185.1 Balneolaceae bacterium
CCAATGCCAACGGACCTACCAGAAAGCCAAAGGTCATCAGGCTGGTTATCATTTCGTACCATGCGGATTGCTTCTGCTTATCCAGAGCCAGTAAAATATTGGTTGTAGGCCACGTGGGAATTTCCAAAACTGCCAGCAGCCCCATCCATGGCAAAAGATCCTGAACCTGCGTTACACTGAAAGGATCCCATTCAGTTAGAAGTGCCGGGGCGAAGTAACTGACAATTAAAACAAAGATGCCCGCAATCAGGCCGGTGGCCAAAAGTATAGCCGTTGTTTGTGCCGCAAATCCTCTTTTAGCACTCCCACTTACTCGTTCAAAGAAGTAGAAAACACTCTCAGGGAAGCCAAGAGTTGCAAGATTCCGGGCTACTTCGTGTATCATCAACAGATAACCAATAATGGCAAAATCTGTTTTTGATAAAATCTGAATGGTAGCAATTACAATTGCCAGATCGATCACGGTAGTGATTATACGGGCAAAAACTACAACGCCTGCTTTTTCCGATAAGCTTGCTTGTTTTTGTTTAGCCATCAGAAGTCAATCCATCCATATGTTTTGATAATTGCTTCGCTGTACTTTCAGCAGTGTACCTTCTGATTTTATCAGGGTTTCTGTCAGTACTTAGCAAGGGTTGATTTTCTTCCTTAAGTGTTACACAATCACTCAAAAAGGCAGTTATTTCTGATATGCTGTTTATTGAGAATTGCACCCCTGCACCGGTATCACGTAGTATTTCAGCTATTTCCGGGTTAGGAGCTATTGAAAGTATTGGTTTATCGACACGTAAATACTCCCATAATTTTGCCGGAATAATATGTTTTCGCTGTTCGTTGGTACTCACCAACAATAAATCTGCCTTCGTTAATACGCTTATTGATTGTTGAGGCAAAACCGGGTCATGCATAATGAATTGATCCTGCAGCTGGTACTTTTCCAACTGCTGTTGATCTTCCTCTTCCATTTCCCCAAAAGAATGGATTCTTATCTTTTGGGCTGCTTTCACATTTGTAGAGGAGAGGATATTTAATGCTTTTATAACCGGAAGTGCCGGGCTCAACCTTCTGAATCTTCCAAAAAAGACGATGTTTAAAAAGTGATCATTAAATTCGATATCCCACATTTCGTCCGATTTATTAACTGTTTCATCAAACGAATTATAGATTGTGTCAACTTTTTTCTCGCTTAAATTAAAATAATTACGATATAACTCTTCCGTACTTTTTGCAGTAAATATCAGCCGATCAGCATTTTGGACAAACTTATACTCTTGAGAACGATCTATTTTCGAAGAGAACCCCGATCGGTTTCTTAAATTAACATTGGATAAAGTCCATGGATCCCTGAAATCAGCAATCCAGGGTTTCGATAAATCACCTGACAATTTATTCCCCAACCAATGTCCAGACCATGGATCACCGGTACTCCAAATCATATCGGGATTAATCTGTTTTACTTGTTTTCTAATGTCGCGATAATTCAACCAAAATAAAATCAGCCATGAATCGATGGGGATTTGTTTATCAATCCAATCGGACACTTTTGAAGAAAGGGACTTTCCGTTGTTCTTTATTTTATTTTCATTTTTATCGGTGGATTTGACAGTTCTGTCAAATGGCGGAGAGACCTCAATAATTCTAATTCCATCCAAGCATAATTTTTCCCTATCTGTCAGCTTGGTTTTAGCATCCTTAATTGTTAGCACAACAGGATTCCATCCATAGTCTTTCAGGTGAATAGCAAACTTGTACGGCCGAAGTGATCCCACCCGTCGTCGGGGCACAAAGTAGGGTGCGATCATAAGTACAGTTTTCATCACAAACTACCGGCCTGTTGATATAAATTTATTTCCATCGAGGTTTTAGGCTGTTCGATATTCAGGATCAGAAATCTCTGAATGAAGATCATGCCAGGTTCGATCAGCAAAATCAAAAAATGGTTGTTTTTGATGGTACCACCCAAAATGTAAGCAATATGGGGTCACATACAAATGATCCCCTTTACCGGGGAAAATTGTAAGGGATTTCAACAATAGTTTCTGTATCCATCTTATTGGGAAACCGCGCAAATTATAAACCGTTTTATTTGAGTAGTAAAGACAGGAAACTTGTTTAAAATCTTTATCGTAGTTGGTAAAGTTCTCAATAAAATCCAACTGCGGACTTATATACCCATGAAACCATGGATAAACCTGTAATCCCAATTTAGACATAGCCATTGCAAGACTCCATTCACACGATTCTTCGCTCCTGCCTGATTCTTCTGTTCTGCTTCTAAAATGAGTTAGGTGTTTGTCTTTCAGCATTTGTTTAGCCCATCTGCAAACTTCTGCCGTCAAGTCATAATCACTGGCATACATCATACCGGATTGCACCCTGCTAAGGTATGTAAGGTTAAATTTTTTGAGCGTTCTGTTTCGCTTGCGAAGCATTAAATCTTTTAAGACACCTATACCCTTAGGGCCACCAAAAAAATTATCTGAAGCCTGATTGCCGGTAATGGTGAATCGATATGGAGAAAAGGATTGCCAAAGCGGATCAGGATTTTTACACCAAACTATATCGCTATCGAGATAGATATTTTTTTCGAAGGGCATAAATCGATCAACATTATGCTTAAAACCGGTTATTGATCGATTCTCTTCAGGAAGGACAAAGATATTGGTAAATAATTGCTGAAGTGGGTCATTATCGAGCAATTCGGCATGTTTTTCGGAGCAAAATATAGCTATTGGTCTACTTTCATCATATCGCCGAAGTGTTTTCACACTCGCAACCGCATGGCGAAGGTACTTCTCCTTTCCATACGTATTGTATACATATCCTTCCACACCTAATTTTTTCCCGAAAAAGGAGTCTTGCATTTTTATCTGTTAGGTTGATGCCCGCTCTGCCCGTCGTCTGAGGTTGTTTAATAATGCATCAAAGCCTCTTTGACGAATAATACTCTGGAACTGACGATTGTAAGATTCTGCTGTTGAAACTTCATCAATAATCAGATCTGTAACAACCCATTCGTCTTCTTTCTTTTCCATGTTGTAATCAACTGATGTACGAACATTATCGAGACTTGCTGTTGTTTCAACTTTTGCTGAACTGTTACTCACTTCAATATTATTATATGTGACTTCTGCACGATAAATATCTAATCGATTCAATGAATTATCACGAATAATGGTTGCAAAAAGAGATACAAACTCTTCGCGATCCTCACTTGATATCTCATCATAGGTTTTGCCCAAAGCTGTTTGTGCCATAGCTCTGAAATCGATTACGTCATTAACTATATCCTTAATGTCATCACGCTGCTCCTGGGTATATTCATTACCTTTTGGGCCTAAAAGCTGTTTAATTTGAGCATCTCTTTCATCTAAAAGTTGGCGAATTTCCTGCTCACCTTCTTGTGCATTAGCATTTGCTACGACACTTATCAGAGTAATAGATAAAATGAGAGTTATTAATATTTTAACTGGCATAATTTTTCCATTTAATTAGTAGACAATTGGGTAATTGGCATTCCCGATGAAACATATAACGCTGCTATTCTCATATTCATATCAAACACATTTTGTTTCAATTGCAGCCTTGTTTCAAGTTCCTGCTGAATCGCATCGGTTAAATCCTCGGCGTCACCAAACCCTATATCGTAGTTTAGTTGTTCATGGCGCACCCAGTTTCTGGCCGTAGAAAGTGCCTCTTCAGTTTGTTTGAGTCTTGTCTCGGCTATAATTGCTTCACGATAGCGTTCGTTCAGATCCAAGATAATACCATCCCCTACAGCTCCTCTTAAATCTCTAACTCTTTGATGCTCAATTTGAGCTCTTTCAACATCTCTTCGCATTGATGAAAAGTTAAGATTCTGTCGAATACTTAAACCTACTGCTCCAGAGGCAAAATTTGTATTATTAATAATAAATGGGTTTGTTTGTCGTGGTCTGTTAGGCGTATTTGCATAGCTACCGGTAATGCCTAAAACAAGTGCAGGGTAATTCTGTGCTCTTGCTGCATCTACAGCTTTAGAAACAGCTTCGATGCCGGCATCTACTCCCAATAACTCCGGCCTGGAATTTAATGCACGCTCTTCATAAAATTCGTACGGTTGTATTTGAAAAGGTACCGGATCTAAGAAGTTTTCGGCCGGTTCAAATATTGCTTCAGCATTACCAAGGGCACGTTGCCAAACTCTTTCAACGAAACGCAGACTTTGTTCTACTTCAATTTTTTGAACTTCAAATTCGGATTTAAATATTTCAAATTTAAATATATCTGCTTCACTCAAATCCGGGTCACCCTCTTCCTGCATTTCTCTCAACTGATTTTCAATTTGCCGTAATTGATTATCGGCATCATCTAATATTCTGGAAATTTCTTCTGCAAGTAAATAGCTGAAATAGAGTTCATAGTATTGAAGTTCAATTTCTGCACGCTTTCCCTCAAATTCATATTCAGCTGCTCTGGCTCCGGCCTCTGCTGCCTGAATGGCGCTACTGACGGCACCCCAGGTAAATATAGGCTGGATGGCTGTTAACTCAGCACGTGTAAATATCGCCCAGTCTTCCCAATCATTTTCAAGGTTAGGATCTAAATACCATTGACCCGGCGGCAGATCTGTACGGCTAATAACTCCGGGAATCACACCGTGCTGAGTACTTAATTCTAAACGTGGAAAAAATCGTTGTGAACGAGCTTTGTCTGATCTATTTTTAGCCAAACTAACTTCTCCCTTCTCGTAATCAACCTGACCCGATCGCTCCATACTCAGTTCTATAAATTCGGATAGATTTACTCTCACAGTATCCTGTGCTACGATTACACCGGATATAGAGCATAATAATATGAAAGTAAGTATGGACCGGGTATAGATTTTTTTCATCTTAATGGCAGGGCTGATTAGTAACTAGTAGCTACCAACGAATAAAGAAGATGTTTATTTAATAGAAAAGCCCCAAACAAATGTTGGGGCTTTTCTTTTTACTTGCGGAGAGTGAGGGATTCGAACCCCCGGAGACTTGCGCCTCAACGGTTTTCAAGACCGCCGCATTCGACCACTCTGCCAACTCTCCGGTTAATTGTCTTGCAGTGCCTGGGCACCTGAAACAATTTCGGAAATTTCTGTAGTAATTGCACTTTGTCGAGCCTGATTATACTTCAGTCTCAGCTCTTGTTCAAGTTCTTTTGCATTTTCTGTGGCATTATCCATAGCAGCCATTCTAGCGCCCTGTTCGGATGCATTCGACTCAAGTACTGCCTTCCATAATTCTGTGATTAAATAAACGGGAAGTAGCTCATCCAGAATAGATTCTACATCCGGCTCGTAAATATAATCAGTAGTTGATTGAACCGATGATTCTTCTGACTCATCAGTGAATGTATCGGGCTCAATCGGTA